>NZ_JAERRE010000019.1:0-59000 GCF_016735645.1 Pseudomonas sp. B7 | reverse complement strand
CCTGATCGACGACCGACAATTTAAAGGTCCGCGTGTAATCACGCTGACTGCGCCTTTTTCCTGTATTCATTACTCCCTCCTGAGAATGGGTCAGAAGGTGTAAACCTTATTCAGGACGAGACAGCGGCAATAAAAAGGGAGATCCGAAGATCTCCCTTTTTGGCATCACCGAAGTGATCAGTCGAACAGACCGAAGGTCATGTAACTGAAGATGGAACGGTCGCTGTCGCTCGACTCTGGTTCCGGCTCTTCGATCACGTCGCCGTTTTCGTCTTTCGGCTTGAGCTCGTTCGGGATCGCGTCTTTCGCGTCCTGGAACTGCTTCTGCACGTCCTGGTTGGCGCGGGTCTCTCCCGGCGGCAGCGGCGGACGGGATTCGATCAGGCCCAGAGTGGCCTTGCTCAGGAATGAACGGTTGTCGGCTTCGGCAACGCGAGGCACGAACTGACCGTCCTGCAGGCTCGGGTGATTCGGGTAGTTGAGCTTCAGGGTTTCCAGGCTGGTGGCCGCCAGTTCGTCCAGATGCAGGCGCTGGTAGGCTTCGGTCATCACCGCCAGGCCGTCACCGACCGATGGGGTTTCCTGGAAGTTTTCCACTACATAACGACCACGGTTGGCAGCGGCGACATAGGCCTGACGGGTCAGGTAGTAGTCGGCCACGTGGATTTCGTAGGCGGCCAGCAGGTTGCGCAGATAGATCATGCGCTGCTTGGCGTCCGGCGCGTAGCGGCTGTTCGGGTAGCGGCTGGTCAGCTGGGCGAACTCATTGTAGGAGTCGCGGGCGGCACCCGGGTCACGCTTGGTCATGTCCAGCGGCAGGAAGCGCGCCAGCAGGCCGACGTCTTGGTCGAACGAGGTCAGGCCCTTCAGGTAGTAGGCGTAATCGACGTTCGGGTGCTGCGGGTGCAGACGAATGAAACGCTCGGCAGCGGATTTTGCAGCTTCCGGCTCGGCGTTCTTGTAGTTGGCATAGATCAGTTCCAGCTGCGCCTGATCGGCATAGCGACCGAACGGGTAACGCGACTCCAGAGCCTTCAGCTTGGCTGTGGCGCTGGTGTAGCTGTTGTTGTCCAGGTCCTGTTGAGCCTGCTGGTACAGCTCGGCTTCACTCAGGTTTTCGTCTACGACTTCCTTCGATGAGCAAGCAGCGGTCAATGCGAGGATGGCGATCAGCAGCAGGTGTTTCACTTGCATGGCGGCTTGCGTCCCTATGACGGCCGCTGTCTTGGGCGGGGCCGTCCTGTTATGATGAGCGCCCCGTTGAAAAGCCCCGGGGCAAAAGACGCCGTATTTAACCACAAGCGCGCAGCCGAAACCAAAGGCTGTAGCCGACGCCCAGTCCGAGCATGTCCGATAAAATTGAACTTCGCGCAGAGGTGCCGTCCGAATTGGGCGGCCAACGCCTCGATCAAGTCGCCGCCCAACTCTTCGCCGAGCACTCGCGCTCGCGCCTTTCCGCCTGGATCAAAGAAGGTCGCCTGACTGTGGACGGGGCGGTCATCCGCCCGCGCGACATTGTTCATGGCGGTGCCATCCTTGAGCTCACTGCCGAGCAGGAGGCCCAGGGTGAATGGGTCGCTCAGGACATCGAACTCGACATCGTCTATGAAGACGACGACATTCTGGTGATCAACAAGCCTGCGGGTCTGGTGGTGCACCCGGCTGCCGGTCACGCTGATGGCACCTTGCTCAACGCCTTGCTGCACCACGTGCCGGACATCATCAATGTCCCGCGCGCCGGTATCGTGCATCGTCTGGACAAGGACACCACCGGTCTGATGGTGGTGGCCAAGACCATTCAGGCGCAGACCAAGCTGGTCGCCCAGCTGCAGAGCCGTAGCGTCAGCCGGATCTACGAGTGCATCGTGATCGGCGTGGTGACCGCCGGCGGCAAGATCAACGCCCCGATCGGCCGCCACGGCCAGCAGCGCCAGCGCATGGCGGTGATGGAAGGCGGCAAGCCTGCCGTCAGCCACTACCGCGTGCTGGAGCGTTTCCGTTCCCACACCCACGTTCGGGTGAAGCTGGAAACCGGTCGTACCCACCAGATTCGCGTGCACATGGCGCACATCAACTTCCCGTTGGTCGGCGACCCGGCATACGGCGGTCGTTTCCGCATTCCCCCGGCCGCGAGCCAGACCATGGTCGAATCCCTCAAGCACTTCCCCCGTCAGGCCCTGCATGCGCGGTTCCTTGAGCTGGATCACCCGACCACCGGTGAGCGCATGAGCTGGGAATCGCCGCTGCCGGAAGATCTGGTGTGGCTGCTGACCCTGCTCAAGCAGGATCGCGAGGCATTCGTCGGATGAACTGGCTGACGCCGGACTGGCCCGCGCCGGCCAGCGTCAAGGCCTGTGTCACCACCCGCGGGGGCGGCGTCAGCGAGGCGCCGTTCGACAGCCTCAACCTGGGCGATCATGTCGATGACCGCCCGGAGGCTGTTGCCGAAAACCGTCGGCGTCTGACCGAACACTTCTCTATAAAGCCTGCCTGGCTGCAGCAAGTGCACGGGATTGCCGTGGCGCATGCTGATCCGTCCGTGGTGGCCACGGCGGATGCCAGTTGGACGGCAACACCCGGTATCGCTTGTGCAGCGATGACCGCCGATTGTCTGCCGGCACTGTTCTGCGACCGTGCCGGTACTCGCGTGGCAGCGGCTCATGCCGGTTGGCGTGGATTGGCGGCCGGCGTGCTGGAAGCCACCCTCGACAGTCTGGATGTGCCCGCCGAAGACGTTCTGGTCTGGCTCGGCCCGGCCATCGGCCCGCAAGCCTTCGAAGTCGGTCCGGAAGTCCGGGAAGTCTTCATCAATCAATTGCCCGAGGCCGAGACAGCCTTTGTCCCGAGCCACAACGCCGGCAAGTTCATGGCCGACATCTATAAGCTGGCGCGGCTGCGTCTGGCGGTCTGCGGTGTCACCGCTGTTTATGGTGGCGGTTTCTGTACAGTGACCGATCCGCGCTTCTTTTCCTATCGCCGTGCGCCTCGCACTGGTCGCTTCGCCTCTTTAGTCTGGCTTACCCGCTAAACTCTCTGATCTGCATCAACTCCCTGACGCTTGAATCTTCCAGAATCGACCGCATCTATAGCGGTATCTGGCAGGTTTCTTTATTCAGGATGGTTTTTTAGGTCCGGCCTGCTCAAAAGGAAGGTGACCCATGCGTATAGACCGTTTAACCAGCAAATTGCAGTTGGCGTTGTCCGATGCCCAATCCCTGGCTGTTGGCCACGATCATCCTGCCATCGAGCCGGCGCATTTGATGCAGGCCATGCTTGAACAGCAGGGTGGTTCGATCAAACCCCTGTTGATGCAGGTGGGCTTCGACGTCAACAGCTTGCGTAAAGAGCTGACCAAAGAGCTCGATCAATTACCGAAAATCCAGAATCCGACCGGCGACGTCAACATGTCGCAGGATCTGGCGCGTCTGCTCAACCAGGCCGATCGTCTGGCCCAGCAGAAGGGCGATCAGTTCATTTCCAGCGAGCTGGTGCTGCTCGCCGCGATGGACGAGAACAGCAAGCTCGGGAAGTTGCTGCTCGGCCAGGGCGTGAGCAAAAAGGCTCTGGAAAATGCAATCAACAACCTGCGCGGTGGCGAGGCGGTCAACGACGCCAACCACGAAGAGTCGCGTCAGGCACTGGATAAGTACACCGTCGACCTGACCAAACGCGCCGAAGAAGGCAAGCTTGACCCGGTGATCGGCCGTGACGACGAGATCCGTCGCACCATTCAGGTGCTGCAACGCCGTACCAAGAACAACCCGGTGCTGATCGGCGAGCCTGGCGTGGGTAAAACCGCGATTGCCGAAGGTCTGGCCCAGCGCATCATCAATGGTGAAGTGCCGGACGGCCTGCGCGGCAAGCGTCTGCTGTCCCTCGATATGGGGGCGCTGATTGCCGGTGCCAAGTATCGCGGCGAGTTTGAAGAGCGCCTGAAAGCGCTGCTCAACGAGCTGTCGAAGCAGGAAGGGCAGATCATTCTGTTCATCGACGAACTGCACACCATGGTCGGCGCCGGCAAGGGCGAAGGCTCGATGGACGCCGGCAACATGCTTAAACCGGCCCTGGCCCGTGGTGAGCTGCATTGCGTCGGCGCGACCACGCTCAACGAGTACCGCCAATATATAGAGAAGGACGCGGCCCTCGAGCGACGCTTCCAGAAAGTGCTGGTGGACGAGCCGAGCGAAGAGGACACCATCGCGATCCTGCGTGGCCTCAAGGAGCGTTACGAGGTTCACCACAAGGTGGCGATCACCGACGGCGCGATCATCGCGGCGGCCAAGCTCAGCCATCGCTACATCACTGACCGGCAGCTGCCGGACAAGGCGATCGACCTGATCGACGAAGCGGCCAGCCGCATCCGCATGGAGATCGACTCCAAGCCGGAAGTGCTGGATCGTCTGGAGCGGCGCCTGATTCAACTGAAAGTCGAATCCCAGGCCCTGAAGAAAGAAAGCGACGAAGCGGCGATCAAGCGCCTGGAAAAACTCCAGGAAGAAATCGTCCGCCACGAGCGGGAGTATTCGGATCTGGAGGAAATCTGGAACTCGGAAAAAGCCGAGGTGCAGGGTTCTGCACAGATTCAGCAGAAGATCGAACAGTCCCGTCAGGAGCTGGAAGCCGCGCGCCGTAAAGGCGACCTGAACCGCATGGCCGAGTTGCAGTATGGGGTGATCCCGGATCTGGAACGCAGCCTGCAAATGGTCGACCAGCACGGCAAGAGCGAAAACCAGTTGCTGCGCAGCAAGGTGACCGAAGAGGAAATCGCCGAAGTCGTTTCGAAGTGGACCGGTATTCCGGTGTCGAAAATGCTCGAAGGCGAACGCGACAAGCTGATGAAGATGGAAAGCCTGTTGCATCAACGCGTGATCGGCCAGGACGAAGCGGTGGTGGCAGTAGCCAACGCGGTGCGGCGTTCCCGTGCCGGGTTGTCCGACCCGAACCGCCCGAGCGGCTCGTTCATGTTCCTCGGCCCGACCGGTGTCGGTAAAACCGAGCTGTGCAAGGCGCTGGCCGAATTCCTCTTCGATACGGAAGAGGCGATGGTGCGAATCGACATGTCCGAGTTCATGGAGAAACATTCCGTGGCACGGTTGATCGGGGCACCACCGGGCTACGTCGGCTACGAAGAGGGTGGCTACCTGACCGAAGCGGTACGGCGCAAGCCTTACTCGGTGATCCTGCTGGACGAAGTCGAGAAGGCGCATCCGGACGTGTTCAACATCCTGCTGCAAGTGCTGGAGGATGGTCGTCTGACCGACAGCCATGGCCGCACGGTGGACTTCCGCAATACCGTGATCGTCATGACCTCCAATCTCGGTTCGATGCAGATCCAGGAACTGGTCGGTGATCGTGAAGCACAACGGGCAGCGGTGATGGATGCGATTTCCACCCACTTCCGTCCGGAGTTCATCAACCGCGTTGACGAAGTGGTGATCTTCGAGCCATTGGCGCGGGATCAGATCGCGGGCATCACCGAGATCCAGCTGGGCCGTTTGCGCAACCGTCTGGCCGAGCGCGAGCTGAAGCTGGAACTGAGCCCTGAGGCGATGGACAAGCTGATTGCCGTCGGTTACGACCCGGTCTATGGCGCACGGCCGCTGAAGCGGGCGATCCAGCGCTGGATCGAGAACCCGTTGGCGCAGTTGATCCTGTCGGGACGCTTCATGCCGGGCGAGACCGCAACCGGTGTGGTGGAGAACGACGAGATCACGTTCAACTGACACCTGCCGGTGGTGAAGTAAGGAAGGCCTCGCACTGCGAGGCCTTTTTTTTCGCCAGGCTGTTGAACTCAAAGGAAAAGGCTTGTAAAGTGCGCCCCGCAGTCAGTCACCAACACGGTTTCAGCTCACTGAGCAGAAATCTGAAATAAGTTGCAAATCATTAACTTGAAAGCAATTTAGGGGGTTGACAGAGGTGTTCTAGGTTGTAGAATAGCGCGCCTCAGACACACGAACGCAGCGATGCGAAAACGATGTCGAGAAGCTGCAAGTTTCACCGTTGTAAATTGAAATATGTAGTTCCGTGATAGCTCAGTCGGTAGAGCAAATGACTGTTAATCATTGGGTCCCAGGTTCGAGTCCTGGTCACGGAGCCAATTTCAAACCGGGGTATAGCGCAGTCCGGTAGCGCGCCTGCTTTGGGAGCAGGATGTCAGGAGTTCGAATCCCCTTACCCCGACCATTTTTGGGTCGTTAGCTCAGTTGGTAGAGCAGTTGGCTTTTAACCAATTGGTCGTAGGTTCGAATCCCACACGACCCACCATTTTTGAAACCAGGTAACACTGGGATCGAATCTTAAGATCAGAGGCCAAAAGCGCTGATCGAAGAAGGCGATCTTTGAAAGGTCGCCTTTTTTTTACCGGGGTATAGCGCAGTCCGGTAGCGCGCCTGCTTTGGGAGCAGGATGTCGGGAGTTCGAATCCCCCTACCCCGACCATATTAAAAATCCTCGTATCGAAAGATACGGGGATTTTTTTTGCCCTGCGGAAATGTTTCATTCAAGTCGTCATACAACTTGCCGATAGCCCGCTAACGAAAGGGGCCTGCCGCATCAAGCGCCCCTGAATTCTGCCAATACAAGAAAAAGGGCGTTCGTCATGTTGCTTCGTCAGTTGAATATTGCTCCCCGTGCCGCCTTGGGCTTCGCCCTGATCGCGGTGCTGGTGGCATTGCTGGGGGTGTTTGCGCTGGGGCAGATGTCGAGCATCCGCGACAGCGAAGTGGCAGTGGAGACGCAATGGCTGCCGAGCATTCGCGGCGGTGACGAGATTCGCGAGATCATGCTGCGCATTCGCACCATCTCCCTGCGCATGGCGCTGGATCAGGATCCGGCCAACATCGCCACGTACCGGAGCCAGATGGACACCCGCGACAAGGAACTGAGCGAGAAAATCGCCGCTTACGACCGGCTGGTGACGACCCCGGAAGGTCAGCAGTTGTACGATCAGTTCAAGAAAACCTTCGCCGCCTACCGTACCGGGATCGCTCAGTCATTCACTCTCGCCGAGCAAGGCAAGCGCGATGAGCTGACCAAGCTGCTGCTGGTCGACATGAAAACCGTGGTCGACGGCTCCGGTAAACAACTCAATGACCTGGCAGACCTGTTCGCCCGTCAGGTCGCCGCTGAAAGCCAGAACTCTGCCGCCCACTACGAAACCTCGCGCACTATCGTGAGCTTGTTCATTGCTTTGGCGGCGCTGGCCACCGTCGCCTTGGCCATGTTGCTGACCCGCAGCATCGTCCGCCCCCTGAGCGCCGCCGTCGACGCCGCTGAGCACGTCGCCAGAGGCGATCTGACCCGTCCGATCGAAACTCACGGCAACGATGAGGTCAGCCGTCTGCTCAAGGCGTTGGCGACCATGCAGCAGAACCTGCGCGAAACCCTGCAGGGCATCAGTGGCTCGGCCACGCAACTGGCGACCGCTTCCGACGAACTGAGCGCGGTGACCCACGACAGCACGCAAGGGCTGCAGCAGCAGAACAACGAAATCGAACAAGCCGCCACCGCGGTCAACGAGATGACCACAGCGGTGGAGGAAGTCGCTCGCAATGCGGTGTCGACGTCCGACGCCACCCGCCAGTCCAGCGAGTCGGCGCAGTTGGGCCAGGAGCGGGTCAGTGAAACTGCTGGCGCCATCAACGCCCTGGCCAGTGAAGTCGAGCACACTGGTGAGTTGGTGCAATCGCTGGCCAATCAGTCGCAAGACATCGGCAAAGTGCTGGATGTGATCCGGGCGATCGCCGAACAGACCAACCTGCTGGCGCTCAACGCCGCCATCGAAGCCGCGCGGGCCGGGGAGAGCGGACGCGGGTTTGCGGTGGTCGCCGATGAAGTCCGGGCGCTGGCTTATCGCACTCAGCAATCGACCCAGGAAATCGAGCAGATGGTGCAGGGCATGCGCAACGGTTCGAGCCTGGCGCTGGAGTCGATGCAGGCCAGTGCCTCGCGGGCGGCCACTACGCTGGTGCTGGCGGAGCGGGCCGGTGAAGCGTTGCAGACGATCACGGCCTCGGTAAACGAAATCCACGAGCGCAATCTGGTGATCGCCAGCGCCGCCGAAGAACAGGCGCAGGTGGCGCGGGAAGTGGATCGCAATCTGGTGAACATACGCGATCTGTCGGTGCGCTCGGCGGCGGGTGCCGATCAAACCAACGCGTCGAGCCATGAACTGTCGCAACTGGCCAACGCCCTGCAAGGCATGGTGCGACGCTTCCAGCTGTAATCGTGCAGGCGTGAAAAAGCCGCGCTTCTCGTCAGAGAAAGCGCGGCTTTGTTTTATCGGGCAGGCTGAGAAATCAGGCACCGTCCTGGTCTTTCAGGTGTTCGAACAGACCTTTGGGCATTTTCTTGCCGTTGGCTTCGAAGTTGGCTTTGACGTTGTTGTACGCCTCTTGCTCGTCGATGAAACCGTCGTGGTTGGTGTCGATCTTGTCGAAGTCGGACTTCGGAGCAACTTTCAGAAACTCGGCGCGCGAAACCTTGCCGTCGCCATCGGTGTCGGTCTTGGCCATCGACGCATCGCCGCATTTGCCTTCACCGCATTTGCCTTCCGGGGTTTTCACCGAGGTCTCGGCCGAAGCGACCATGTAGCCCTGGGCCAGCGGTTGCGCGGCGAATACCGAGCCGGACAGCATCAGGCCGCCAGCCAGTACGGCACCGACCAGGCCAAGGGAGTTTTTGCCGATTTTCGAAGTACGGGACATTGCATTCTCCTTCGGTTGCACAGCGCAACCACACGTTAAGGGCGATCAAGCCGGAGCAGGTGTGCTCGGGTGTGGCCATTAAGCTTTGGCGGTGTATCGCGTCTGTGTCGAGGAGCGGGGCGTTTGTAAGCGAAGGTGGGGAAAGCTGGGGCAGATACAGTAGAAAACAAAACACCGTGAGGGCGAGCCCGCCCCCACGGTGTTTTTACATCAGTGCAGCTTCAGGCGCGGCTCGGTGCCGCGTCCGATCTTGCTGCCGAGCATCAGCATCGCCGTGCGGAACGGCCCGTACAGCGCCATCTGGTGCATGCGGTACAGCGACACGTAAAACATCCGCGCCAGCCAGCCTTCGAGCATCACGCTGCCGGTCAGGTTACCCATCAAGTTACCCACAGCCGAAAAACGCGACAGCGAAATCAGCGAGCCGTAGTCGGTGTACTTGTACTCCGGCAAGGTTTTGCCTTCGATCCGCAGTTTCAGCGATTTGGCCAGCAGCGACGCCTGTTGGTGCGCAGCCTGGGCCCGTGGTGGAACGTTGCGATCGGAGCCCGGTTGCGGGCAGGCGGCGCAGTCACCGAAGGCGAAAATATTTTCATCGCGGGTGGTTTGCAGCGTCGGCAGCACTTGCAACTGGTTGATGCGGTTGGTTTCCAGCCCGTCGATGTCCTTGAGGAACGCTGGCGCGCGGATCCCGGCGGCCCAGACTTTCAGGCTGGCCTTGATCTCGTTGCCATCGGCGGTGATCAGGCTGTCAGCGGTGACCTGGCTGACCGAAGCGTTGGTCATCACGTTGACCCCGAGTTTCTCCAGAGTCTTGTGCACCGGCCCGCTGATACGTTCAGGCAGTGCTGGCAGCACCCGTGGCCCGGCTTCGATCAGGGTGATGTGCATGTTTTCCGGTTTGATCCGGTCCAGACCGTAGGCGGCCAGCTCATGAGCGGCGTTGTGCAGTTCTGCCGCCAGTTCGACGCCCGTGGCGCCGGCGCCGACGATGGCCACGCTGATCTGCTGGACCGCATCGGTCTGCCCGGCGTGAGCGCGCAGATAGTGATTGAGCAGTTGCTGGTGGAAACGCTCGGCCTGCTTGCGGGTGTCGAGGAACAGGCAGTGTTGCGCGGCGCCTTGGGTGCCGAAGTCGTTGGTGGTGCTGCCGACCGCGATCACCAGCGAGTCATAGGGCACTTCTCGCGCCGGCACCAGCTCAACGCCGTTTTCGTCGTAGGTGGCGGCCAGCTGGATCTTCTTCTGCTCACGATCGAGCCCGCTCATGCGCCCCAGCTGAAACTCGAAGTGGTTCCATTTGGCCTGGGCGACATAGTTGAGTTCGTCTTCGGAGGAGTTCAGCGATCCGGCGGCCACTTCGTGCAGCAGCGGTTTCCAGATGTGCGTGAGGTTCGCGTCGACCAGCATGATGCTGGCGGTGCCGCGTTTGCCCAGGGTCTTACCCAGACGGGTAGCCAACTCCAGACCGCCGGCGCCGCCGCCGACAATGACAATACGATGGGACATAGGGATAGCTCGCAAGGTTTTGAAAGGAAATCGGTGCAGCTACCCGAGCGAGCGCGATGCAGCTCATAGCGTCAGGTAACTGATTAAACGGCTCAACAGGCCCAGACCAATGGTCACTGCCAGCACCAGCACCAGGAGCATCCACGGCCGGAATGGCCGGCGCTCGACACGGTGTTGGGACAACTGCAGGTACTCTTCGACATGCTTCTGGTCTTCGGGGTTCAGGCGGCTGGTCATAAAGGCCTCGTCAGGTAGACGTTACTGAATGAGAACACGCTACAGCGGTTTTCAACCGGGATTGAACGCAGCATAGCCACTGTCCGGGACCGGTTCGACAGACACACTGTCCCCGAGGCGAATGATCCCGCTTTGTAACACTCGCGCGGTGATTCCGCCATGCCCGCGCACGGCCTGGAACGTTCCGGGGCCAAGGTTGTTTTGCAGACGCGCACACGGCTGGCACCAGCCTGTGGTTTCGAAAATTGCCTGACCAATGCGAAAGCGCCGCCCCTTGAGGCTGAACAGGTTGATCCCGCTTATAACGAGATTGCGCCGCAGATCTTCAGGCGTGACCGGTTGTTCGGCCGACCGGCCCATCAGGCCGCTGATCACGGCCAGATGTTCCCACTGAATCAGCGTCACCTGCCGCGCATTGCGCACACCGGTCCGCGCGTGGTCGCCGGTGAGCCCGGCTTCCAGCCGCGCTTCCACGGCGTCGAGCGCGAGCATCGGCCCCCGTGATTCGGGGCGCACGCCAATCCAGCGCACGCTTCCGGTCTGCGGAACATCGGCGATCAATTGTTGAAGTGGCGTCACAGGCTGATCCCTACATCGAACACGATACTGCGCCCCAGATTGCCGCGCAGGAAGTCCGGCGCGTCGGGATGGGCGAACAGCACCCGTGCAAAGGTCGGCCCGACCAGCGACAACGAGCGCCAGCCCTGACGCAGGTATTCGGTGGGCGGCGGAAAGTGGCTATTGAGGTCGAGCACTTCGCGCTTGAGGCTGGCGAAGGCAATGATGTCCAGCTCGCCGAGATCCATGCCGCGTTCCTTGTAGTTGTGCGCTTTCTTGCGCAAGGTCGGCGCCAGTCTCAGCAGAAATTCATTGGCCGGAATCCGCCGCGGCTTGGCTTCACGCCGCACCAGTTGGCTGAGGGAAAACGCACTGCGCCGACGTTGCAGCTCATCGCGCCATTCGTCGTTCAGCCGACGACCTTCGTCGAGGACGAAAAACACCTCGAAATTGGCGTCGCGAAACAGCACGTCCGGCGGCTCACCGGCCGGGGCGAATTCGTCGGCGCGATAAGGAATGTTCAAGCCTTGCAGCAGGCGCTGGCAGACCCAACGCTCACGCTCCCATTTGCGGGCATTGGACAGAAAGGCGTTGGCTTGCTCGGCCGCGATGGTCAGCAGGCGTAAATAATCTGAGTCATCCATAGGCCCAAGCTTAGCGTTCAATTGCGACAAGCAGAAAGCGTTCGCGCGGCAAAGTGCATCAGTAGGCAGTCCGGAGGGGCGGTGTAGACTGATGGCACCGTGTATCAACGTCGAATGAAAGGGGCTGAATGTGAAATTTCGCTGGCTGTTGTTGTTCGCTGTCGTTCCGCTGTGGGCCCATGCGCTGGAAATCGGCGAGCGGCTGGCACCCTGGACGCTGCTGGATCAGTACGATAAGTCGTTCACTCTCGATAACTCCACTACGACGCTGTTGGTGGCGCGCGACATGGACGGCGCGAAACTGTTCAAGCAAGCCATGGCGGATCAGCCCAAGGGCTATCTGGAGGCGCGGCATGCGGTGTTTGTCGCCGATATCCAGCGCATGCCGGCGCTGATCGCGAAGATGTTCGCCGTTCCGGCGATGCGTGACTACAGCTATCGAGTGCTGCTTGATCGCGAAAGTCGCGTGGCCTCTCGCTACCCCGGGGCCGAAGGTGCGGTGCTCTGGTTGCAGCTCAAGGACGGGCGCTTGCTGGCCCGGCACGAATACACCCAGGTGGCGGAACTGCGCGAGGCGCTGGAGCAGGCGCGCCCATGATCGGCGCCGAGTTGCTGTCGTCCGCAAGCCTGCTACTGGGGTGGCTGGTTTACTTGCCAGTGGTGATTTGGGCGATCTGCCGCGCACCGTGGGTCGAACTGTTCAGCGACAGCCGCCGTCAGCACTTGCTGTTCGGCACGGTGTTCGCGTTGTTTCTGCTGTGGCTGGTACGCAGGGATTTCGATACCGGCGTGTCTTACCACTTCATTGGCATGACGGCAGTGACGCTGCTGCTGGACTGGCCGCTGGCGATCGTCGGCGGACTGGTGGCGCAACTGGGACTGGTGCTGTTGGGGCGTCAGGATCTGGTGGCTGTCGGGGTCAACGGCGCCTTGCTGATCCTGTTGCCGGTGCTGATCACCGAGTGCGTGGCGATCCTGGTCGAGCGCGCCCAGCCGCGCAATCCGTTCGTGTACATCTTCTGTTCCGGTTTTTTCGCCGCGGCGCTGTCGGCGTTGTTCTGCCTGACGCTGAGCCTGACTTTGCTCTGGTACGACGGCCTCTTTGCCATGCCGGAATGGCTGGAAGATTTCATCGGTTACCTGTGGCTGCTGATATTTCCCGAAGCCTTCATCAACGGCATGGTGGTCAGCGCGTTGGTGGTGTTCTGCCCGGAATGGCTGGAGACCTTCAACCGCACCCGCTACCTTTCGGCGCCGTGGAAGGACGACGATCCCAAGTCTTGATCCACATCAAATCCACTCTGCGCGCGGCATTTCATGCTCGGCCAAATCCCTTCAGGAGCAGCGGCATGAGCGTGTACGAGTGGGCGAGGCAGGAAACCCGGCAGAGTCTGGAGATGGCGCAGGAGGTGGGGTTCGATCCGGGCCTGAGCCTGCGCGCCTTGCTCAGTGCGGTGGTGCAGCAGAGCAAGGCGGTGCGCAACGCCGAAGACCTGGCCGACGAGTTGCGCTTTCTGGCGGAAAACCTCGACGACGATCAGGACTACGGCTTCATGCGGCCCTGAGCGCGATCAGTGACGCGGGTCGAAGTCGCCGGAAAACAGTTCGTCCTCGGCATCCGGGGCCACCGGAATCTTGTGTTCTTCCGACGCCCAGGCGCCGAGGTCGATGAGTTTGCAGCGGTCCGAGCAGAACGGACGGTATTTGTTCTCCGGGGTGAATTCCACGGGCGCGCCGCAAGTCGGGCAGTTGACGGTTGGGGTCTGGCTCATGATTGGCCTCCGGATAAAGTCAGGTAAAAGTGATGCAGGCGCTCGACCTCGCTGTGCAGCCAAGCGAGGTCGCGGTCGTTGACCACCACATCGTCGGCACGGCTGATGCGGTCTTCGCGGCTGGACTGGGCTTTGAGGATCGCCTGGACCTGCTGTTCGCTGGTCTGGTCACGCTGCAAGGTGCGTTCGATCTGCAGTTGTTGCGGTGCGTCGATTACCAGAATTCGCTGGGTCATCGCGTATTGCCCGGATTCGATCAGCAGCGGCGAAACCAGAATCGCATAAGGCGATTTTGCCAGCGCCAGGTGATGGGCGATTTCTTCGGCGATCAACGGATGCAATAAGGCTTCGAGCCAGCGCCGTTGCTCCGGCACCTCGAAGATCAGTTTGCGCAGGGCTGCACGATCCAGCGTGCCGTCGGCCTGCAACACGTCGGGGCCGAAGTGTTCGGCGATCTTCGCCAGCGCCGGACGGCCCGGTTCGACCACCCAGCGCGCCGCGTGATCAGCGTCCACCACGTGGATACCAAGATCGATGAAGTGCTGGGCGGCGGCGCTTTTGCCGCTGCCGATGCCGCCGGTCAGGCCGAGAATCCAGGGTTTTTCCACAGGGGTATTCATTTCAAACCGACAAACTGCCAATAGAAGCCGGTTATTTGACCACCCCAGAGCAAGGCAATCCAGCCGGCAATTGCCAGATACGGGCCGAAGGGAATCGGCGTCGAGGTTTTCTGGTCGCGCAGCTTGAGCAAAATCACCCCGAGCACGGCGCCCACCAGCGAAGACAGCAGGATGGTCAGCGGCAGAATCTGCCAGCCGCCCCAGGCCCCGAGCAGCGCCAGCAGCTTGAAATCGCCGTGACCGATGCCGTCCTTGCCGGTGATCAGTTTGAACAGCCAGAACACCGACCACAGCGCCATGTACCCAAGCACCGCGCCCCACAGGGCATCGTGCAGCGGCACGAACAGCTCGAAGCTGTTGACGATCAGCCCCAGCCACAGCAGCGGCAGCACCAGCACGTCGGGCAACAATTGATGTTCGGTGTCGATCAGGCTCATGGCCAACAGGCCCCAGGTCAGCACGATCAGCAGGCACGCCGGCCAGCCGAAACCCAGGTGCCAGGCGATGAACGCCGAGAGCAGGCCGCAGGCCAGTTCGGTCAGCGGGTAACGCTTGCTGATCGGTGCGCTGCAACTTGAACAGCGCCCGCGCAGAAACACGTAACTCAACACGGGAATGTTTTCCCAGGCCCGGATCCGGTGGCCACAGTGCGGGCATTGGGAGTGCGGCAGCATCAGGTTGTAAGTGGGTAACGGTGCTTCACCGGGCAGCCCCAAAACATCGTGAGCCTGCTGGCGCCATTCACGCTCGAGCATTTTCGGCAGGCGCCAGATCAACACGTTGAGGAAACTGCCGACCACCAGCCCCAGCAGCAGGGCGGTGAAGACAAAGGCCAGCGGATACAGGCTGAAGAGTTCGTCGATAGGCATGTCAGATCGCTGAGCCGAGTTGGAAGATCGGCAGGTACATCGCCACCACCAGACCGCCGACGATCACCCCGAGCACCACCATGATGAACGGCTCCATCAGGCTGGTGAGGTTGTCGACCATGTTGTCCACCTCGTCCTCATAGAAACCTGCGACCTTGTCGAGCATCTCGTCCAGTGCGCCGGACTCTTCGCCGATGGCGGTCATCTGCACCGCCATGTTCGGAAAGATGCCGGTGGAGCGCATCGAGAAATTCAGCTGCATGCCGGTGGAAACGTCCTGACGGATGCGCAACACGGCGCGCTTGAACACTACGTTGCCGGTGGCCCCGGCCACCGAATCCAGTGCTTCCACCAGTGGCACGCCGGCCGCGAAGGTGGTCGACAGGGTCCGGGCAAACCGCGCCACGGCGGACTTGTACATCAATGTGCCCACCAGCGGCAGCTTGAGAAACCAGGCGTCACGCCGGTCGCGCAGCGCCTGGGATTTTTTCAGGGCATGGCGGGTGCCGAAAAAACTGGCCACCAGCAAACCGAGAATCGCCCACCACCATTGCTGCATGAATTCGGACAGGCTGATCACCATCAACGTGAAGGCTGGCAGTTCGGCACCGAAGCCAGAGAACACCGACTGGAACTGCGGCACCACCTTGACCAGCAGAATCCCGGTAACCACCGCTGCCACCAGCACCACGGCCGACGGGTAGGTCATGGCCTTCTTGATCTTGGCCTTGAGGCTTTCGCTCTTTTCTTTGTAGGTCGCGACCCGCTCCAGCAGGGTGTCGAGGGCGCCGGACTGCTCGCCGGCATCCACCAGGTTGCAGTACAACTCGTCGAAATATTGCGGTTTCTTGCGCAGCGCGGCGGCGAAACTGTTACCGGCGGCGACCTCCTGTTTCACCTCGTCGACCAGCTTGCGCATGGCCGGGTTTTCGAAGCCTTCGCCAATGATGTCGAACGACTGCAACAGCGGCACGCCGGCCTTCATCATGGTCGCCATCTGCCGGGTGAAGAGGGCAATGTCCTGGGCCTTGATGCGCTTGCCGAAGCTCAGCAACGAGGCGGATTTCTTGCGCACCTTGCCGGGGTTGATGCCCTGCTTGCGCAATTGGGCCTTGACCAGCGCGGGGTTCTGGCCGCTCAGCTCGCCGGTCACCTTGCTGCCTTTGCGGTCCGTGCCTTCCCAGGCATAGACACTGATTTTCGCTGCCTTGACGGCCATGTTCAGTCCTTGGTGACCCGGTTGATTTCTTCAAGGCTGGTGATGCCTTGCATGGCTTTGATCAGGCCCGAGGTGCGCAGGTCGTTGAAGCCGTCCCGGCGCATCCGGGTATCGATTTCCAGTGAGTTGCCCTCGGCCATGATCAGCCGTTGCAACTCGGGAGTGTTCTTCACCACTTCATAAATCCCCACGCGACCCTTGTACCCGCCGTTGCAGTGATCGCAGCCGACGGGCTCATAGATTGTGAAACTGCCGATGCGTTCCTCGGGGAAGCCTTCCTTGAGCAAGGTTTCGCGGGGAATCTCGATGGCTTTCTTGCATTGGCTGCAGAGTTTTCGCGCCAGACGCTGGGCGATGATCAGGCTCACCGACGTGGCGATGTTGAAGCCGGGAATGCCCATGTTGTGCAAGCGGGTGAGTGTCTCGGCGGCGCTGTTGGTGTGCAGCGTGGAGAGCACGAGGTGACCGGTCTGCGCTGCTTTGATGGCGATCTCGGCGGTCTCGAGGTCACGGATCTCGCCGACCATGATCACGTCCGGATCCTGACGCAGGAACGAGCGCAGGGCCTGGGCAAAGTCCATCCCTTGGCGCGGATTGACGTTGACCTGGTTGATGCCTTCCATGTTGATCTCCACCGGGTCTTCAGCGGTAGAGATGTTGATGTCGACGGTATTGAGGATATTCAGCCCGGTGTACAGCGAAACGGTCTTGCCCGAACCGGTGGGGCCGGTGACCAGAATCATTCCTTGCGGCTGTTTCAGGGCGGCCATGTACAGATCTTTCTGCTCCGGCTCATAACCGAGGGCGTCGATGCCGATCTGCGCGCTGGAGGGGTCGAGGATCCGGATCACCACTTTTTCGCCCCACAGGGTTGGCAGGGTGTTGACCCGGAAATCGATCGATTTGGTCTTTGACAGGCGCATCTTCAGGCGCCCGTCCTGAGGTTTGCGGCGCTCCGAGATGTCGAGGCTGGCCATCACCTTCAGGCGTGCGGCGATGCGTCCTGCCAATTGAATCGGTGGCTTGGCCACTTCGCGCAGGATGCCGTCGGTGCGCACCCGCACCCGGTAGTTTTTCTCGTAAGGCTCGAAGTGCAGGTCGGAAGAGCCGCTCTTGATTGCGTCCAGCAGCATCTTGTGCACGAAGCGCACCACCGGCGCATCGTCGGCATCGAGCCCGCCGATGGCGTCCTGCTTGCTGTCATCGATGGACTCGACGTCCAGCCCGTCGAGGTCGACATCGGCCATGTCTTCCAGGCCGGAGGCGTGGGTGTCGAAGAATTTCTCGATGGCGTCGGTGAGCTTGTCGTCCTCGACCAGAATGGCTTCGGTGCTCAGCCCGGTGCTGAACTGGATGTCGTTGATCGCCTGATGATTGCTCGGGTCGGAGATCCCCACGAACAGCTTGTTGCCGCGACGCCACAGGGGCAGGGCATGGTGCTGGCGCACCAGTTTTTCACTGACCAGACCCTTGGGCTGGGTTTCCCTGTCGAGACAGTTGAGGTCGAGGAACGCCATGCCGAAGTGCTCCGAGGCAATCTCGGCGACCTGCGCGCTCTTCACCAGTTTGTTTTGTACCAGATAGCTGACCAGCGACAGGCGATTGCGCTGGGCCTGCTGCCAGGCGTGCTGGGCGCTTTTTTCCGTGAGCAGTTCGGCCTGTACCAATTGCTTGGCCAGACCGCTCAGAGCGATGTCATTCATGGGAATCCCGGATGCAGACAGTTCATGACTTATAGCCTAGTCAAGTGACAGCGCCAAACACGCGGGGTGCAGGTGACAAAAAGTGTCAGATAGTGCGGTTACGGGTTGTAGGAATCGGCAGGGAGTCCGGGTCACGCCCAGCAGGCCGGGGCTGCGAGCGCTTGGCACGGGCTGTGCTGAGTCAATTTCAGATCATGAGATTCCGACTCATGCATGGAGCGTGTCTATGAAGAAACAACAAGGTTTCACTCTGATCGAGCTGCTGATCGTTGTGGCGATCATCGGGATTCTGGCGACGATTGCCTTGCCGCAGTACTCCAAATATCAGGCGCGGGCCAAGGTCACGGCGGGGATTGCCGAAGCGTCGGCGCTGAAGGTCAACTTCGAAGATGTCATCAATGCCGGCTCTACTGATCCGAGCATAACTAACGTCAATGCAGGTACGACTGCTACACAAAATTGCACGCTGGCGGCGAGCGGTAAAGTTGCCGACGGCACAGGGACCATCACCTGCACCTTGCTCAACGCTCCGGCGCCTGTGTTGGGGCAAACCGTCACCCTGACCCGTACAGCGGCAGCAGGTTGGTCGTGCAAGTTCTCTGGTTCGAAAGACTATTCGACCACCAGTTGCCCGGGCGTTTGATCCACACTGCTTAAAGCTGCTGCTCTATAAAGAATGCCCCGCACTGCGGGGCTTTTTTTTGGCTGACGGTTTAATAAAAGCTTCAATTATTTCAGCGAGTTAGGAACTTTCAGAAAAGCCGTAACTTGCACGTCTTTTTGCACAGGGTCATGCAAATTGCATGATTTCGGAGATTTTATTAATTTGTAAGTTGTTGATTTGTAAAGATTTAGTTGATTTTTAAAAGTTGGCACAGCGTTCGCAATATCTCCAGTAACCCTGCTGACAAGACAACCAGCAGACTTTCCAGAAAAACAGGAGTTACTCGTATGAAGAAGTTCGCTATCACTGCCGCTGCTGCTACCGCGCTGACCCTGACCATGGCTTCCGGTGCATTTGCTCAATCGACTCAGACTACTCAGGCTCCAATGACCCTGGCTGCCGGTGAAGTCACCAAGGCGAAAGAAGCTACTTCCGATACCTGGATCACTACCAAAGTGAAAAGCGATCTGGTAACCGAAAAAGGCATTCCTGGTACCGACATCAAAGTCGAAACCAACAAAGGTGTGGTTTCCCTGTCCTCTGATGTCGCGATCACCGAGGCTCAGAAAACTACTGCTGTAAACATCACCAAGAAAATCAAAGGCGTGAAAGCGGTCTCCGCTGACGGCCTGAAAGCCGAGTAAGGCAAGACTTCTCGCCTGGACAGGGAGAAGACGCGACAGGCGGGCCGAGCAATACGTCTGCCGCACTTTAGAGTTCATGCGACCGGCCACACGGAATGTGGCCATTACAGGCCCCGGCATTTATGTCGGGGCCTGTTCTATTTCTGGGGAGGAAAAAGTGCGGAGGTCAGTTGCCGCGTTTGCTGTTGATCTGCTTCAGGCGATTGCCTTCAAAACGCAGGTATTGGTACATGCCGTTGCTCGGGCCGTAGGTCCATTCCTCGACCTGAAACTCTTCCCGGCGGTTGACGCTGCGCTTGTAACCGAGCAGATCGCGACTGACCGGCTCACCGCATTTTTGCAGCACCTCGCTGGCACGGTCGCCAAGGCTTACCAGCTGGCTGCCGCAGCGCAGGGTATCGGACGCCGCAGCCTGGCTGGCGATCAACGCCAGCCCCATTGCAGTCAGCCAGTTTCGGTTCATCACTCGGCATCCAGATGCATTTGCGTCACCACCCGGCCGTCGCTCTCCGCTTCGCCGAGATTGGCGTCGATGAAGTACACGCGATCGTCGGCCAGTTGGCCCTTGTCCACCAGATAGTCCTTGATGCTGCTGGCCCGGTCCTGACCGAGCTGGCGCAGCAGCACGTCGCTGGAGCTCCAGAACTTGATCACGTCGGCGCGCATTTTCGCGGTGCGTTCTTCCTTGCCCAGATCCTTCCACTCGGCCGGTGGCTGGGTTTTCAGGCGAGTGCGATAGATGCCTTCAAGCAGCGGACCTTTTTCGTTTTCCGGTACCTGGATCAGCGAAGCCTGAGCCGGCACCTTGTCGCCGCGGCGCTGGAGCATCTTGTAGTAGTTGTACTGGTATTCACGTTCCAGGCGCTGTTCTGCGAGCAACGGACCGTCACTGCTTTTTGCCGCAGTGCCTTCGATTTCCAGGCGCAGGGCCGGACGCTCCTTCAGCGCTTGCGACAGTTTCACCAGCGCCGCTTCGGCGTCTTTGCTCAGGTCGCTGGAACCCGGTGCGAAGGACACGGTGCCGAGGTCTTCCGAGCCGCCACCGCTGACCAGACCGCCAATCAGCTTGAACGGTGCGGCGGCGGCTTTGACGATCAGGTTGCGCAGGGTCTGCCAGACAATCGGCATCACGCTGAATTGCGGGTTGTTCAGGTCACCGGTGACCGGCAGCTCGATGGAGATCTTGCCGTCGACGTCCTTGAGCAGGGCGATAGCCAGTTTCAGCGGCAGGCTCACGGCATCCGGGCTGTCGACTTTCTCACCCAGTTGCAGCTGCTCGACCACCACTTTGTTCTCGGCCTTGAGCTGGCCTTTGGTGATCAGGTAATGCAGGTCGAGGTTGAGCCGGCCCTTGCGGATCCGGTAGCCGGCGAACTTGCCGGAGTAGGGGGTCAGGGTGGTCAGTTCGACCCGTTTGAAACTGGTGGCGATGTCGAGGCTGGCCATCGGATCGAACGGGTTGACCGCGCCCTTGATGGTCACCGGTGCATAGCGGTCGACCTTGCCCTTGATGTCGACGCTGGCCGGTTTCGCCTGACGGCTGTCGATGGTGCCGATCTGGCCGTTGAGCTGCTGAATCGCGGTGGCGAAGTTGGGGGTCAGGCTGAAGTCGGCGAAGTTGGCCGAGCCGTCGTTGATCGCGATGCCACCGATGTGAATGCCCAGTGGTTTGTCATTGCTCGCCGGTTTCGCCGCAGCGGTCTTCGCCCCGGAGTCGGCCTGCTGCGGGATCAGCAGGTCGTCGATGTTGGTGGTGCGGTCATCGTTGATCATGAACCGTGCATACGGCTGGAACAGGTTGACCCTGTCGATCGACAGGCTGTCGCCGTGCTGATAGTTCAGGCCTTCGACCACCACTTGCTGCCACTTGAGGAAGTCGCGGGTTTTCAGGGTGTCGAGGGTGTGCAACTGATCGATCTGAGCACGACCGGTGACGCTGAGGGCCAGCGGGTCAGTGCTTTTCAGGTTCACTTTCAGGTCGCTGCCGAGCATGCCGCTGCGCAGTTCGAGACGAATGAACGGGTTGATGTAGGACTGCGCGACCCGCAGGTCGATGTCCTGGGTTTTCACGTTGAGCTGCGCGGTGACCGGGGCCAGGTTGACCACGCCGTCGGCGCTGATCTTGCCTTGCTTGCCCAGGCCGGTGTCGAGTTTGAGGTTGAAAGGTGAGCCGTTGAGGCTGTCGAAGTTTTGCAGATCGACGTTCAGCGGGGTGACGTCCAGAGTGACTTCGGGCTTCGCCGAACGATCGGCCAGATGCACTTTGTAGTCACGCAGTTGCACGTCCTTGAGCAGCACTTGCCACGGTTTGCTCGGCGCGGTCGGCTCGGGTTTCGGCGAGTCGGCGGCGGCCGGAGTGCTTTTGGGTTCCGCCGCAGCTTTTGCGGCGGGTTTCGACGGCTGGCTGGCGAACAGTTTTTGCCAATCCAGTTGGCCGTCCGCTTCCAGGGCTGCCCAGGTTTCCAGTTTCTGACTGCGGATCTTGCCAACCACCACTTGCTGCTTGGCCAGGTCCACCGTGGTGTCGCTGACGTCGAGACGCTCGAGTTTCGCCAGCGGGCGTCCGTCCGGCGCCTTGATGGCGAACGGCGCTATATTGACCGCCACGTTGTTCAGCAGCAGTTCGGTTTCCTTGGACAGGTTGAGCTTGTAGTCGGTGCTCAGGCTGACGACCCCGTTTTCCAGCACCAGTGGCACGGCATCACGCACGTAGGGCCAGAAGGCTTTCATCTGGCCGTCGGTGATCTTGAGCGTGCCTTCGGAAGCGATCGGGATCAGGCTGAAGTTGCCTTTCCAGTCGATCTGCCCACCGGCCGGGCCGATCGCGACGAGGGTCATGTCGGCGTTGTCTTCGGGCAGTGTGCTGAGGTTTTTCAGCTCGAAGTCGAGCTTGTCGTAGAGAAATTCGATCGGTTCGCTGGGGCGCGCATCCACGAAATGCAGGTTGCCGCCGGCCAGCTGGATCCGGTCGATGCGCAGCGGAAACGGTTTGGCGTCGGGATCGGCCGGGGTGGGCTCGCTGGCGGGGAGCTTGAACAGGCCGAGCAGGTTGAGCTGACCATCCTTGGCGAACAGGATTTCGGTTTTGGATTTTTCCAGTTCGATGTCGGACAGATGCAGGGCTTTGGTCCACAGGCTGTCGAGTTGCAGGTTGGCGTACAACCGTTCGAAGCCGACCTGTTCCTTGCCCGGCTCACCGATCACCAGGCCCCACAGCGTGAGTTCAAGGCTGAACGGGTTGAGTTCGATGCGCTGCAGATGAGCCGGCACCGTGGCGTAGTTGGCCAGTTGCTGATTCACCACCCTGAGCGCAATGCCCGGCAAAATCAGGAACCCCAGCAGGCTGTAGAGGGCCAGAGCAGTCAACAGGGCGCCAATCGCGCGAATCAATCCTTTGGGCATGTGCGGCTTCATCTGTCTGAATCGGAGTGCCTTGGAGTATGGCACGCGATTCCGGTTCCGAAGTACATCGCGCGAGACAGGATTGTTCAGATTTGTCTGCAATTTCTGTAGGAGCCTCCGAAGACTGCTCCTACAGGGGCAAAGATCAGAGCTGCAGAATCAGTGTCTTCAACGGCGGTTGTTGATCCCGCGAAGGGAAGTCGGCACCTGGCGTCATCACGCTCCATTCACGCACCGGCCGCCCGGCTTTTTCGGCGCAACGCAGCACCTGTTCACGCCAGTCGTCCATGCTGACTTTCGCCAGGTTGTTGCAGGAGATCAGCACGCCATTCTCTGCGGTGGTCAGCAGGGCCGGCTTGAGCAGGCTTTGATAATCGCGCAGCAGATCGACGGTGCCGAACGCACTCTTGGCCCACGCGGGTGGGTCGAGCAGCACCAGATCGTACTGGCGCTGTTCGAGACGCTGATAGCTCGGCAATTTCTGCCCGCGACGCTGGCTGATCGGCAGGCCGGCCAGTTGGCGGATCGCCGGGAAATAGTCGGACTGGATGAATTCCATGGCCGGCAGGTGTGGATTGAGCTGACCATTCTCGCGGCCGACAGCCAGATTGCCCTCGGCGAAATCCAGGTTGCACACTTCGCGCGCACCGCCGGCCGCTGCGCTGAGACCGACGCCGCAGGTATAGGCGAACAGGTTGAGCACACTTTTGCCCTTGGCATGATCCTTGACCCAGCCGCGGGTGTTGCGCAGGTCGAGGAACAGCAGCGGATCCTGTCCGGCGTGGCGCCCGCGCACGCGATAGTTCAGACCCCATTCGTGGCCGACCAGATCGGCCAATGCCGCGTCGTCGGCGCGGTAGACGCTGTCTTCACGGTCGATCCGCGAATTGCCACGGGAGCGGTCGTTGTAGACCAGCAGGGTTTCCAGACCAAGAGTCTGGTTGACCATGGTGTGCAGTTGCAGCAGGTCTTCACGCGCCAGGGTCTGGTGGAAACTTTGCACCATCAGTTGCGGGCCGTAGCGGTCGATGGTCAGGCCGCCGGCACCTTCCTGGCTGCCGTGGAACAGCCGATAGCAGTCGGTGCCCTGACTGTGCAGCTCGGCGAGCAGATCCTGGCGTTGATCGAGAGCGGCGCGCAGCGCCAGGTTCAAGGAAGACATGCGGGCGCCTTGCTGGAGAGAATCGGGGCGCGGGAGTTTAGCAGTTTGGCAGGCAATCGAGGGGGTCCCATCGTGAGCAGGCTCGCTCCCACAGTCGATCATAAGTCCCTGAGGGAGCGAGTCTGCCCGCGATGCTTTTGCAGCCTTACTGGTTCAAGCGTTTATCGATCAAACCCTGCACCACGCTCGGATCCGCCAGCGTCGAGGTGTCGCCAAGGCTGTCGAGCTCGTTGCAGGCGATCTTGCGCAGGATCCGCCGCATGATCTTGCCCGAGCGGGTCTTCGGCAGGGCCGGGGCCCACTGGATCAGGTCCGGTTTGGCGAAGCTGCCGATTTCCTTGCTGACGTGGGCCAGCAGTTCTTTCTTCAGCTCATCGTTGGGTTCGGTGCCATTCATCGGTGTGACGAACGCATAAATCCCCTGACCTTTGACGTCGTGGGGATAACCGACCACGGCGGCCTCTGCAATGCTGTCGTGCAGCACCAACGCACTTTCCACCTCGGCGGTGCCGATGCGATGGCCGGAGACATTGATCACGTCATCGATGCGCCCGGTGATCCAGTAATCGCCGTCCTCGTCACGACGGGCACCGTCGCCGGTGAAGTAGTAACCGGGGTAGGGCTTGAAGTAGGTGTCGACCATGCGCTGCGGATCGCCGTAAACGCTGCGGATCTGCGCCGGCCAGCTCGACTTGATCGCCAGTACGCCACTGCCGGCGCCCTTGATTTCCTTGCCGTGCTCATCGAGCAGCACCGGTTGCACGCCGAACATCGGCCGGGTGGCGCAGCCTGGTTTGATCTGCTGAGCGCTGACCAACGGGCTGAGCATGATGCCGCCGGTTTCGGTCTGCCACCACGTATCGACAATCGGGCAGCGCTGTTCGCCTACGACGTTGAAATACCATTCCCACGCTTCCGGGTTGATCGGCTCACCGACACTGCCGAGCAATCTGAGGCTTTGTCGCGACGTTTCCTGCAAGGGCCCGGCGCCTTCACGCATCAATGCGCGCAGGGCGGTGGGGGCGGTGTAGAAGATGTTGACCTTGTGTTTGTCGATCACCTGCCAGAACCGCGAAGTGCTCGGGTAGCTCGGCACGCCTTCGAAGATCAGTGTGGTGGCGCCGTTGGCCAGCGGGCCGTAGACGATATAGCTGTGGCCGGTAACCCAGCCGACGTCGGCGGTGCACCAGAACACTTCGCCATCGCGGTAGTCGAGGACGTACTTGAAGGTCATCGCCGCTTGCAGCAGGTAACCGCCGGTGGTGTGCAGCACGCCTTTGGGTTTGCCGGTGCTGCCGGAGGTGTAGAGGATGAACAGCGGGTCTTCTGCGTCCATCGGTTCCGGCGGGCATTCGTCGCTGACGTCGCGCACGGCCTGGTGATACCAGAGGTCGCGGCCTTCGACCCAGTCGACTTTGTTCTGGGTGCGCTCGACCACCACGACGGTGCTGACATTCGGACAACTCTGCAGGGCTTTGTCGACGTTCTGTTTCAGCGGCACGAATTTGCCACCGCGCACGCCCTCGTCGGCGGTGATCACGGTGCGGCAGTCGGCGTCGAGAATGCGGTCGCGCAATGAGTCCGGGGAGAAACCGCCAAACACTACCGAGTGAATCGCGCCGATCCGTGCGCAGGCGAGCATGGCGTAGGCCGCTTCGGGGATCATCGGCATGTAGATGCACACCCGGTCGCCTTTTTTTACGCCACGGCTTTTCAGCACGTTGGCCAGGCGGCAGACGTGGTGATGGAGTTTGCTGTAGGTGATTTGCGTCGATTCGGCAGGGTCGTCGCCTTCCCAGAGGATGGCAGTCTGATCGCCGCGCGTTTCCAGATGGCGGTCGATGCAGTTGTAGCTGACGTTCAGCTTGCCACCGGCAAACCAGGCGGCGTCGCCGGTCTTCAGGTCATAGCGCTGGACGGTCTGCCACGGCGTGCTCCAGTCGAGGAAGCGGGTGGCCTGTTCGGCCCAGAAGGTGCTGGGGTGTTCAATGGATTCGCGGTACAGGCGCTGGTAGTCGTCCTGACTCAACTGTGCAGCCCGGCGGACGGCATCGGCTTTGGGGAACGTGCTGATATCGAACATGACGGTTCCTTATTCTTGTTGTGCGACAAGGATAAAGATGCGCCGAGAGCGGAGAGGGTTCAATACCTGTGAACAAACACCCCCTCATGGCGAGGGGGTGTGTTCAGGGCGGGATCAGCCGCGGTGACGGCCGCGGAAGTAGTTGATCAGGCCTTGGGTGGACGCGTCTTCAGCGGCGGTTTCTTCGCTGCCGACCAGACGGTTGTACACGCCCTTGCCCAGTTCCTTGCCCAGCTCCACGCCCCACTGGTCGAAGGCGTTGATGCCCCAGACCACGCTTTGCACGAAGACTTTGTGTTCGTACATCGCCACCAGTGCGCCGAGACGACGCGGGCTGATGCGCTCGACCACCAGGGTGTTGCTCGGACGGTTGCCCGGGATCACCTTGTGCGGTGCGAGTTTCTGCACCTGGTCTTCGCTCATGCCCTTGTCGCGCAGTTCCGCTTCGGCTTCCGGCAGGGTCTTGCCGAGCATCAGCGCCTGGCTCTGCGACAGGCAGTTGGCGTACAGCCACTGATGGTGGTCGGAGACCGGGTTGAAGCTGACGATCGGCACGATGAAGTCGGCCGGGATCAGTTGGGTCCCTTGGTGCAGCAACTGGTGATAAGCGTGCTGACCGTTGCAACCGACGCCGCCCCAGATCACCGGGCCAGTGTCGGTCGACACCGGGGTGCCGTCCTGACGCACGCTCTTGCCGTTGGATTCCATGTCCAGCTGTTGCAAGTGCTTGGTGATGTTACGCAGGTAGTGGTCGTACGGCAGGATCGCGTGGCTTTGCGCGCCCCAGAAGTTGCCGTACCACACGCCGAGCAGGGCCAGCAGCACCGGCATGTTCTGTTCGAACGGCGCGCTCTGGAAATGCTGGTCCATGGTGTAGGCACCGGACAGCAGTTCCTTGAAGTTGGACATGCCGATGGCCAGCGCGATTGGCAGGCCGATGGCCGACCACAGCGAGTAACGACCGCCGACCCAGTCCCACATCGGGAAGATGTTTTCTTCGCGGATACCGAAGGCCACGGCGGCGGCATTGTTGCTCGATACGGCGATGAAGTGGCGATACAGCTCGGCTTCCGAACCACCCTGGGCCAGGTACCAGGCGCGTGCGGCCTGGGCATTTTTCAGGGTTTCGAGGGTGTTGAACGATTTCGACGAAACGATGAACAGCGTGGTCTCGGCGCGCAGTTTTTGCGTCAGCTCGTGGAATTCGCTGCCGTCGATGTTTGCCAGGTAATGGCAACGCACGCCTTTCTGGGCGTAGGACAGCAGGGCTTCGGAGACCAGCTCGGGGCCGAGGAACGAGCCGCCGATGCCGATGTTCACAACGTCAGTGATCGGCTTCTCGGTGTAACCGCGCCACAGACCGTCGTGGATGCGGCCCACGAGATCGGTGATCTGGTTCAGCACCTTGTGTACCTCAGGCATCACGTTGACACCGTTGACCGACAGCTTGTCGCCGACCGGGCGACGCAGGGCGGTGTGCAGTGCCGGGCGGCCTTCGGAGGAGTTGACGATTTCGCCGTCGAACAGCGCCTTGATCGCGCCTTTGAGATCGACTTCATTGGCCAGACCCACCAGCAGGTTGCGGGTCTCGGCGTTGATCAGATTCTTCGAATAGTCGAGAAACAGTCCGCAGCTGCTGAGAGTGAACTGATTGAAGCGCTGCGGATCGGCGTTGAAGGCTTCGCGCATGCTGAAATCCTGCATGGCTTGGCGGTGATCTTTCAACGCTTGCCAGGCAGGCAGAGCGGTAACGTCATGAGGAGTGCGGTAGTACGCCATCGCTGCGGTTTTCCTTTTTACTTGAACGGCCTTTTGAACACTGAAAAGACCTCCCCGCCATGTTTGGGCGAGGGGGCAACTGCGTCGACACGATTACTTTGGCGCAGGGCGAATACAGTAAACCCAGCGCCGCGATCTGTCTTGGCTTTGTCTGACCTGTTTTCGGTACTTTTTTAACATTGATAACAGACGGGGCCGACAAACGGCGGGTAATGCGAGCAGTCCCTGCTATTGGTGTCGAGTCGAACGGCGGGCAGTTTGCCCGATGGGCAGGTGCTCAGCAATACAGTCTGGAAGTGCGTGCAGACGCTGTGGGAGCGGGGTCGCCTCCACAGCGTCTGCCGGTGTTCAGGCGGGGGTATCGAGATTCAGATGCAGGTTGTCGATCAACCGGGTGGTGCCGAGAAATGCCGCGACCAGAATCACCAGATCACGATCTTCCGCCGTTGCCGGACGCAGGGTCAGGGCGTGGCGGATTTCCAGATAATCCGGACGCAGCCCGGCGGCTTCCAGTTGCTGGCGTTGCGCCTGGATCAGGGCAGGGAAGTCGCGTTCGCCCTGCTTGATCGACTCGGCAATGCTGCTCAGGGTGCGATAGACCACTGGCGCCACGGCGCGTTCTTCTTCACTGAGGAAACCGTTGCGCGAGGACAGCGCCAGACCGTCGGCGGCGCGTACGGTCGGCTCGCCGATGATCTGGATCGGCATGTTCAGGTCGTGCACCAGTGCGCGGATCACCGCCAGTTGCTGGAAGTCTTTCTGGCCGAAGATCGCCAGGTCCGGCTGGACCATGTTGAACAGCTTGCTGACCACTGTCGCCACGCCTTCGAAGTGCCCCGGACGGCTGGCGCCGCAGAGGCCTTCGGACAGTTGCGGAACGCTGACCCGGGTCTGCCCGGCCATGCCGTCGGGATACATTTCTTCGACAGTCGGGGCGAACAGCAGATCGCATCCGGCTTCCAGCAGTTTTTCCTGATCCGCCGCCAGGGTACGCGGGTATTTGTCGAGGTCTTCGCCGGCACCGAACTGCAGCGGGTTGACGAAAATGCTCGCGACCACGAAGTCCACGCGCTGGGTGGCCTTGGTGATCAGGGCAATGTGGCCGCTGTGCAGGTTGCCCATGGTCGGCACGAAGCCGATGCGCTTGCCTTCACTGCGGGCGCGCGCCACGGCGGCGCGCAGTTCACGTACGGTTTTGACGGTGTTCATGCAGAGAATCCGTGTTCGATCCCGGGGAAAGTGGTGGCTTTGACTTCACTGACGTAAGCCTTCAGCGCGGACTGGATGCTGTCCTGACCCTGCATGAAGTTCTTCACGAATTTTGGCACACGGCCGCTGATCGACAGGCCGAGCATGTCGTGCAGTACCAGCACCTGGCCGTCGGTGTCGCTGCCGGCGCCAATGCCGATCACCGGAATCTTCACCGCCTGGGTGATTTCAGCCGCCAGTTCGCTCGGCACGCATTCGAGCAGCAGCATGGCCGCGCCGGCCTGCTCCAGGGAGATCGCGTCGGCGCGCATCTGGCGTGCCTGGTTCTCGTTGCGACCCTGCACTTTATAGCCACCGAGAATGTTCACGGCTTGCGGGGTCAGGCCCATGTGAGCGCAGACCGGCACGCCGCGTTCGGCCAGCAGGCGGATCGAGTCCGCCAGCCACAAGGCGCCTTCGACCTTGACCATGTGCGCGCCGGCCTGCATCAGCAGGGCACTGTTGGTCATGGTTTGCTCGAGGGTGGCGTTGGCCATGAACGGCAGGTCGGCCAGGATCAGGGCATCAGAGTTGCCGCGTTTGACGCTGGCAACGTGGTAGGCCATTTCTGCGGTGGTCACCGGCAGGGTGCTGTCGTGACCCTGCAGGACCATGCCGAGGGAGTCGCCCACCAGCAGCACTTCGACACCGGCCTCATTGCAGGCGTGGGCGAAGGTCGCGTCATAGCAGGTCAGCATGGTGATCTTTTCACCTTTCTGCTTGAGGCTCTGGAGCGTGGTCAGGGTGATGGCTGGCATGTAAGAAATCCTCGTTCAGGCGCTCTGGAAACTACTGCGAGTAACGCGCGTGATTCGTCATCTATTCAGGCGCACGCTCTTTTGTCGTGCTTATAAGGCCTGGATTGCGCCCTTGTATGCCGGGTTGGCGGCAGCGGGACGCCTATAGTCGTGATGAGGCCTCAGGAAGTCAATTGCATGTGTTACCGCATTGTTACGAGGGGAGTGTTACCGTCGTTACTGATGCGATTCAGCGGGCCGGCGGGCCTGATCTGCGGGGTTTTTGTCCTACAAGAGCGCAAAATGCGGGAGCCGATGAGCTCCCGCATCAGCGGTTTTTGTCAGGCGTGAGAGAGGCGTTCGAGGTCGACGAACGGGCAGGCTGCGAGAAGATCGGCAAGGGTGCGGCCATCGGCCAGACGCAGATCATCGGGAGCCAGTTCGGCCAGGGGATAGAGAACGAACGCGCGTTCCTGCATGTGGTAATGCGGGACTTTGAGGCGCGGCTCGTCGATCAGGCGATCACCGAACAGCAGAATGTCCAGATCCAGCGTGCGCGGGCCCCAGCGCTCCAGGCGTTCGCGGCCCTGATCGTTTTCGATCGCCTGCAAGGCATCGAGCAGATCCAGCGGGGCGAGCGCGCTGTCGAGCGCGGCAACCGCGTTGGTGTAACGCGGTTGGCCCGGCAGCAGCGAGTCGCTTTGGTAGAAGGCAGATACACCGACCAGTTCGGTGTCGGGCAATTGCTTCAGTGCGTCGACCGCGCTGCGCAATTGTTCGGCCGGGTCAGCCAGGTTGCTGCCCATGCCAATGTAGATGCGTTCCATGCCTTATTCGCCCGTGGCGCTCGGTGCGCCGGCACGTTTGCGCTTGGAACCGCTGCTGCGGCGACGTTTGCGCGGTGCGCCACTGGCGTCATCACCCTTGCCGCTGAGGTCTCGGATCATGTCGCGACGTTCGCTGTCGTTGGCGTCCTGATAATCGGTCCACCATTCGCCCAGGCCATCGGTCTGCTCTCCGGCGCTTTCACGCAGCAGCAGGAAGTCGTAGCCGGCGCGGAAGCGCGGATTGTCCAGCAGCAGATCGGCGCGTTTGCCGCTGCGGCGTGGCAGGCGTTCCTGCATGTCCCAGATTTCGCGGATCGGCATGGTGAAACGTTTTGGAATCGCAATGCGCTGGCACTGTTCGGCGATCAGTTCGTGAGCGCCTTCCTGCATCGCCGGAATCGGCGGCATGCCACGCTCTTGCAGACGCAACACGCGGGCCGGCAGGGCAGGCCACAGCAGCGCGGCGAACAGGAACGCCGGGGTCACCGGTTTGTTCTGCTTGATCCGCAGATCGGTGTTGGTCAGTGCTTCGCTGATCAGCGTGTGGGTGTATTCAGGGTTGTGTTCCAGCGCATCGGCACTGGCCGGGAACAGCGGGGCGAACAGTTGCAGGTCGACCAGCATCTCGAAGGTGATGGCACCGTGACCGGAGAGGAACAGCTTGAGCACTTCCTCGAACAGGCGGGCCGACGGGATCTCGCGCAGCATCGGCGCCAGTTCGCGGATTGGCTGGACGGTGTGCTTCTCGATACCGAAATTGAGCTTGGCGGCAAAACGCACGGCCCGCAGCATCCGCACCGGGTCTTCCTGGTAACGCTGCTTCGGGTCGCCGATCAGACGGATCAGGTGATTGCGGATGTCGTGCACGCCGTTGGCGTAGTCGAGGATGCGCTCGCTGACCGGATCGTAATACAGGGCGTTGATGGTGAAGTCGCGGCGTTGCGCGTCTTCTTCCAGGGTGCCGTAGACGTTGTCACGCAGAATGCGCCCGCTCTCGTTGCGCGAAGACTGGTTGCTGTCTTCGTCGTCTTCGTTTTGCGGGTGATTGGCGCGGAAGGTCGCGACTTCGATGATTTCGCGACCGAAATGGATGTGTACCAGCTTGAAGCGGCGGCCGATGATCCGCGCGTTGCGGAATTCGGCACGAACCTGCTCGGGGGTGGCGCTGGTGGCGACGTCGAAGTCTTTGGGCGTGATGCCCAGCAGCATGTCTCGCACACAACCGCCAACCAGGTAGGCCTGGTAGCCGGCGCCCTGCAGACGTTCGACGATGTTGACCGCGTAACGGCTGAATTGCGCCTTCTGCAGCGAATGTTGGCCGCTGTTGAGGACTTCAGGCGTGCTACGGATGTGTTGCGTACGACGCAGGGGAGTTCGGAATGACTGGAACAGCTTCTTCAGCATGGGATGCACTGTTTGAAGGAATGTTCGGCCATACCAGAGAATGACCGCATGATGGGCCGGGATTCTAGCATTTAGTCGAGGGATGGTGTAGGACGCTGCCGTTTTGCGCTGCAAGCCGCAGGCTAGAGGGGGTGGGGATGCGTCAGAAGGGGGGATTTGCCGGAAAGAAGAAACTACAAGGGGAGCCGAAGCTCCCCAAGAAGTAGTTGCGTGCTCTTTTTATTATTGATTCGGGCTTCTTGTTTTTGTTGAGTGCCCTCGCCATGAAGCTTTTCCTTCATGACCCTCCCAATCGGGAGCCAAGAGCAAACGGATTGCTTTGGTCGCTGTGTTGCAGTGATCTTGCGATCCAACCAGTACAGGCTCTGTCTTAAGACAGTTTTTGTTGTTCTCGGCCTGGTCGTGGGGCTAGCCCCAAATACAACGCCTCTCCAAAAGAATCAGTTAGCTGCGCCTCTCGCCGTCTTGTTTTTATTGTGCGTGAGTCGATTCGTCTTATTTTTATTGTCTTGTGCATTGCTTGTTATTGTTCTTGTACCAAACATATAGCAGGTGCCGTGCCAACTTTTGCGAGCCCCAATAAAACAAGGGGTTAGGTCGATATAACCGTTTTCGCAGGCCAAAAAAAAGCCGGGGTTTCGTTACCGATAACCCCGGCTTCTGTTACGTGAAAAGACTGAGGTAACAGTTTTTTCACCTCTTCAACGGTAACCCGCACACTCGACAGGTAACGTTCAGCTCTCGCTGGCGACCCCGGTCTTGCGCCGTGGAATGCCCAGACGCTGACGACGCTCCCACAGGCATTTGCGGCTGACGCCCAGTTTGCGCGCCAGTTCGGTCTCGGTCATGTGATCCTGATGCTCGAGCACGAAATGCTGGAAGTAGTCTTCCAGTGATAGGTCTTCGGTCGGCTCGTGGCTGCTGTTGCTGGCGTTACCGGCCGGTTGCGCCGGCAGGCCGATGAATTCGTCGTCCTCCAGATCACCCAGCTCGATGTCGATGCCCAGCAGGTCGGCAGAGATTTCCGGGCTTTCGCTCAGAATCACGGCGCGCTCGACGGCGTTTTCCAGCTCCCGTACGTTACCCGGCCAGGAATAGTGCCGGATCGCCTGTTCGGCATCGGCGGCAAATTTCAGGTCGGTGCGGTTGATGCGTGCGCTCTGGCGAGCAAGGAACGCATTGGCGATTTCGTTGACGTCGGCGCCTCGCTCGCGCAGGGCCGGCAGTTTCAACGCGATCACATGGAGGCGGTAGTACAAGTCTTCACGGAACTGGCCGATTTTCGCCAGGCTCTTGAGGTCGCGGTGGGTCGCGGCGATCAACCGGACATCGACTTTCTGCGACTGAACCGAGCCAACCCGGCGAATTTCGCCTTCCTGCAAGACACGCAGCAAACGAGCCTGAGCTTCCAGTGGCAACTCGCCAATTTCGTCGAGGAACAGCGTGCCGCCGTCCGCCGCTTCCACCAGACCGGCGCGACCGGCGCTGGCACCGGTGAACGCGCCTTTCTCGTGGCCGAACAGTTCGGACTCGATCAGGCTTTCCGGAATGGCGGCGCAGTTCACCGAGATCATCGGTGCCTTGGCGCGTTTCGACAGGTTGTGCAGGGCACGGGCCACCAGCTCTTTACCGGTACCGGACTCACCCTGGATCAATACGTTGGAATCGGTCGGCGCGACTTTACGGATCTTGCCGTAAAGATCCTGCATCGGCGGACACGAACCGATGATGCCGATCTCGCCATTGCTGTTGTCGATGGCGGATTTGCCGCTGCCATTGGCCGATTTCGCGGGAGCTGCTTCGCCGGCAGCAGGCGCCGACTGGCGATCGCGCAGGATCCGCGCGACAGCCTGAAGCATTTCATCGTGGTCGAAAGGCTTGGCGATGTAATCCACCGCGCCCATCTTCATCGAGTCGACCGCCGAGCGCAGGCTGGCGTAGCTGGTCATGATCAGCACCGGCGTGCCCTGGCCGAGCTTGATCAGCTCGGTGCCCGGAGCACCCGGCAGACGCAGGTCGCTGACGATCAGATCGAATGTGGGAATACTGAAGCGTTCTTGTGCTTCCTGCACTGAACCGGCTTCGCTGACCTGGTACTGGTTGCGTTCCAGCAGGCGGCGCAAGGCGGAGCGGATAATGGTTTCGTCTTCGACGATCAAAATGTGCGGCATTGATTCGATACTCTCGACGGTCTCAGTTCACAGCGGACGTCGCTTCGACATGGCGCGGCAATGTCACCCGGATACGGGTGCCGCGCTGGCTCTGAACATCAGCCGGGCTGTCGATGGTGATTTGTCCATAATGCTCTTCAACGATGGAATAGACCAGTGCAAGGCCCAGACCGGTGCCTTCGCCAGGATCCTTGGTGGTGAAGAAGGGTTCGAACAATCGATCCATGATGCTCGACGGAATTCCGCTGCCTTCGTCTTCGACGATCAGATCGACCGTGTGTTCGCCGGCTTCGCTCTTGACCCGCACCGCACTGCCGGCAGGCGAGGCGTCACGGGCGTTGGAGAGCAGATTGATGAGCACCTGGGCGAGCCGCTGCGGATCGCCTTCGACCCAGTGATCGGGATCGCACAGGTTGTAGAACTGCACTTCGAAATTGCGCCGGTTGAGGGCCAGCAGGCCGATGGCGTCCTGGGCGACTTCCGCCAGACAGACGGGCTCGTCGCTGTGCTGATGGCTGCCGGCGTGGGCGAAACTCATCAACGACTGGACGATGCGTGACACGCGTTTGGTCTGTTCGAGGATCTGGCCGCTGATTTCCGTCAGCTCACCGTCGTCTTCGCGCTCTTCGCGCAGGTTTTGCGCGAGACAGGCGATACCGGTGATCGGGTTGCCGATTTCGTGGGCAACACCCGCCGCGAGGCGACCGATGCTGGCCAGGCGCTCGGAATGCACCAGTTTGTCTTCGAGCATCTGGGTTTCGGTCAGGTCTTCCACCAGCAGCACCAGGCCGCTATTGCCCGGTGCCAGCGGCTCGTCGATGGCCGCCTTGTGCAGGTTCAGCCAGCGGGTCTGGCCGTCGAGGGCCAGGTGCTGCTTGTGCAAGTGCTCGTCGGGCAGGTGGATGAAGCCTTGCAGCAGATCTTTCCACGGATTGGCGATGGTGCTCAGGCGCGAGCCGACCACCCGTTGCGCGGCAATCCCGGTCAGTTCTTCCATGGCCTTGTTCCACATCAGGATCTCCTGATCCTTGGCCAGCGAGCAGACGCCCATCGGCAGTTCCTGCAGGGTCTGGCGGTGGTAGCGGCGCAAGGCGTCGAGCTCGGCCGCCAGACCGGTCAGGCGCGAGTGGTAATCCTCGAGGCGGCTTTCGATGAAATGGATGTCTTCGGTGACGTAGTTTTCGCCGCCGGCCTTGTACGGCAGGAAGGTTTCCACCATGTCCTGGGCGACGCTCGGGCCCATCAGGCCGGAGAGGTTGGCTTCGATCCGGTCACGCAGGCGGCGCAATGCATAGGGGCGGCGCTCGTCGAACGGCAGATAAAGGTCGCGCAGGGCCTGTTCGACTTCTTTCTGCGCAGCCTTGGCACCCAGTGGCTTGGCCAGTTGCGTGGCGAACTCCTGCGGAGAAGCGGCGTGCAATTCGCGGCGCTGCGGACGGCGTACGTTATCCACAGCGCAAGCTTCGGCGGCGCTGGCCTCTTCGGGGCTGGCATTGGTGAACAACGAAATCAGGGTGAACATCAGGACGTTGGCCGCCAGCGAGGCGATGGCCGCCATGTGCCAGCTGGTGTCGTCCAGTACGTAGATCATGTTCAGTAACGGAATATAGAAACCCTGCAGATTGCCGACCAGCGGCAACAGCATGGTCACGACCCACACCACGATCCCCGCCAGCAGACCAGCGATAAAGCCGCGGCGATTGGCGGTCGGCCAGTACAGCACCGACAGCACGCCCGGCAGAAATTGCAGGGTCGCGACGAAGGCGACGATGCCGAGGTTGGCCAGGTCCTGCTCGGCGCCGAGCATCAGGTAGAAGCAGAAACCGGCCATGATGATCGCGACGATCAGCGCCCGGCGGGTCCATTTCAGCCAGCGATAGATATTGCCCTCGGCCGGTGGCTGGTAGAGCGGCAGCACTAGGTGGTTCAGGGCCATGCCCGACAGCGCCAGCGTGGTGACGATGATCAGGCCGCTGGCCGCCGACAATCCGCCGACATAGGCCAGCAACGCCAGCGACTTGCTGTTGGCGGCGATACCGATGCCGAGGGTGAAGTATTCCGGATTGGTGGTGGCGCCGAGTTTCAGGCCGGCCCAGAGAATCAGCGGCACGGCCAGGCTCATCAACAGCAGGAACAGCGGCAGGCCCCAGCTCGCGCTGACCAGCGAGCGCGGGTTGAGGTTTTCGGTGAAGGTCATGTGATACATGTGCGGCATCACGATCGCCGAGGCGAAAAACACCAGCAGCAACGTGCGCCACGGGCCTTCCTGCAACGGTGTGTGCAGAGCGGCGAGGGCGGTCTGATTCTGCAGCAGCCACAGTTCAAGCTGTTGCGGGCCGTCGAATACGCCGTACAGCGCGTAGAGGCCAACGCCGCCGAGGGCCGCCAGTTTGATCACCGATTCGAAGGCAATCGCGAATACCAGCCCTTCGTGCTTTTCACGGGTGGCGATGTGGCGCGAGCCGAAGAAGATCGTGAACAGGATGATCAGCGCACAGAACGCCAGGGCCACGCGATTCTGCACCGGTTCGCCGGTGAGGATGCCGATGGAGTCGGCCACGGCCTGGATCTGCAACGCCAGCAACGGCAGTACGCCGATCAGCATGAAAATCGTGGTCAGCGCACCGGCCCAGGTGCTGCGAAAGCGAAAGGCGAACAGGTCTGCCAGCGACGACAGTTGATAAGTGCGGGTGATCTTGAGGATCGGATACAGCAGCACCGGCGCCAGCAGAAACGCGCCGGATACCCCGAGATAACTGGACAGAAAACCGTAGCCGTACTGATAGGCCAGACCCACCGTACCGTAGAACGCCCATGCACTGGCGTAGACCCCCAGCGACAGGGTGTAGGTCAACGGATGGCGAATGATCGCCCGCGGGATCATGCCCCGTTCACTGATCCAGGCCACGCCGAACAACGCGGCCAGGTAGGCGGCGCTGATCAGCAGCATCTGGGTCAGGCTAAAGCTCATCGGCATCTTTTTGGCTCTGCAGGATGAAGGTCACGACAATCAGGATCAGCCAGAGCAGATAAGGGCGATACCAGGCGCCCGTAGCGTCGATCCACCAATCCATGATGGCGGGAGAAAACAGATAGATCCCCACGACCAGAAGCAGGACCAAGCGATAGATGTACATCCCGGCCTCTCTTTTTTATGCGCGTGCCCGAAAACGTGCGGCGATGGTAACGGATGGGCGCGCCACTGCAAGTGTCGTCACAGCAGTTGCGCTTCGGGCAGGGTCAGTGTGCGCGGGATTTTCAAGGCATCCCAGTGGGCGCTGCCCCAGTTCAACAGTTCCTGCGGCGAGGCGTGGACCAGTTCGTGCCCCGGGTTTTGCCCCAGTGCACGCAAGGCCCGCAGCAGCAATGGCGTGGCCTGATCGGCTTCAAGCGGTGGCGAGCGGTATGACTTGCCGAGCTTGTTGCCGTCCGGCTGGGTAATCAGTGGCAGATGCAGATAGCGCGGTTGGCGCAGGCCGAGCAACTCCTGCAGATAGAGCTGGCGCGGCGTGGAGTCGAGCAGATCGGCGCCGCGCACGATGTCGGTGATGCCCTGCCAGGCGTCGTCGAGCACCACCGCCAGTTGGTAGGCGTAGAGGCCGTCGCGGCGGCGGATCACGAAATCACCCACGTCGCGGCCCAGATGCTGGCGGTATTCGCCCTGCACCCGGTCGATGAAGTGGTATTCGAGCTCTGGCACGCGAAGACGGATCGCGGCGTCTTCCTGACCGTGGCCGGCATTGCGGCACAGTCCTGGATAAATGCCGTGGTACGGCTCCAGTTGTTTGCGCGAGCAGGTGCAGGCGTAGGCGAGGCCGTGATTGAACAGGCTGTCGAGCACTTGCGCGTAGGCTTCGTGCCGATCGCTCTGGCGAACCATTTCGCCGTCCCATTCGAAACCGTAGCTTTCCAGTGCCTTGAGTATCGCCGCTTGCGCGCCCGGCTCTTCGCGAGGCGGATCGAGGTCTTCCATGCGCACCAGCCAGCGGCCGCCCACCGAGCGTGCGTCCAGATAAGAGGCCAGGGCGGCAACCAGCGAACCGAAGTGCAGGTGCCCGCTGGGGGTCGGGGCAAAGCGGCCAATGTAGGCGGGGGAGGAGTTGGCAGTCATGAGGGCGATGTTACTTGAAGAGTAAAAAATGGCAGAAACAAAAACGGAGCGTTCGCACGCTCCGTTTTTCGTTCAGGCCGGGATTATTTACCGACCTGCTTTTCCTTGATTTCCGCCAGGTTCTTGCAGTCGACGCACATGTCGGCAGTCGGACGGGCCTCGAGGCGCTTGACGCCGATCTCGATGCCGCAAGAGTCGCACCAGCCGTACTCTTCGTCTTCGATCAGTTGCAGTGTCTTGTCGATCTTCTTGATCAGTTTGCGCTCGCGGTCGCGGGCGCGCAGCTCTAGGGCGAACTCTTCTTCCTGGCTGGCACGGTCGGCCGGATCAGGAAAGTTGGCCGCTTCGTCTTTCATGTGATCAACAGTGCGGTCGACTTCCTGCATCAAGTCCAGTTTCCACTTGGTCAGGATCTTGGTGAAGTGCGCGCGCATTGGAGCGCCCATGTACTCTTCGCCCGCTTTCGGGACGTAGGGTTCGAAACCGCTGAGTGTCTGACTTGCCTGTTGCTTTGCTTGGGTGGGCATGAAATGGACCGCCTCTACTCTTGTAATCCATTGCGCAGGATTGCTCCATCACCGACACCTGCCGGCCCTGCGGCTGCAAGCGGGCGAACTTACCAGATCAATTCGGCCCGCGCTACTCCCGGATGTCGAGCGCGTGGCCGTTGGGGCTTGCAAATGTTTGCCAAGCCATGCCCGGTGATGTTGCAGACCTGCTCAATCACTGATTTTAGTCAATCCTGGAGCGTACGCTCGGGTCGTTACAGTCCAGTGTTCTTGTGGCTGTGACCGCTGCGGGTTCTCGCTCGTTCCGGCAGATGGGTAGAATCGTTTCTTTTCCCTCGTTGAAGGAAGGCCAATGGCTCAGCCCTACAGTGCGCGCAGTCGTGCGATCGAACCGTTCCATGTCATGGCGTTGCTGGCGCGGGCCAATGAATTGCAGGCCGCCGGCCACGACGTGATCCACCTGGAAATCGGCGAACCGGACTTCACTACCGCCGAACCGATCATCCGCGCCGGCCAGCAAGCCCTGACAGCCGGGAAAACCCGTTACACCGCAGCCCGTGGCATTCCCGAACTGCGCGAGGCGATTTCCGGCTTCTATCAGACGCGCTACGGCCTGAACATCGATCCGCGCCGGATTCTCATCACCCCCGGTGGTTCCGGCGCGTTACTGCTGGCCAGCGCGTTGCTGGTGGATCCGGGCAAGCACTGGCTGCTGGCCGACCCCGGCTACCCTTGCAACCGACACTTTCTGCGTTTGGTCGAAGGCGCGGCGCAGCTTGTGCCGGTTGGCCCGGACGTGCGTTATCAACTGACGCCGGACCTGGTGGCGCGCCACTGGGATCACGACAGCGTCGGTGCGCTGGTCGCTTCGCCGGCCAACCCGACCGGTACGATTCTGACCCGCGATGAACTGTCCGGGTTATCCACAGCCATCAAGGCGCGTCACGGGCATCTGGTGGTGGACGAGATCTACCACGGCCTGACTTACGGCACCGACGCCGCCAGTGTGCTAGAAGTGGACGACAGCGCCTTTGTCCTCAACAGTTTCTCCAAATATTTCGGCATGACCGGATGGCGTCTCGGCTGGCTGGTGGCGCCGGATGCGGCGGTCAGTGAACTGGAAAAACTCGCGCAGAACCTCTATATCAGCGCGCCGAGCATGGCCCAACATGCGGCGCTGGCCTGTTTCGAACCGGACACCATCGCGATTCTCGAAGAGCGCCGCGCCGAATTCGGCCGTCGCCGTGACTTCCTGCTGCCTGCACTGCGCGAACTGGGCTTCAACATCGCAGTTGAACCAGAGGGCGCGTTCTATTTGTATGCCGATATCAGCCAGTTCGGCGGCGATGCCTTCGCGTTCTGCCGGCATTTCCTTGAAACCGAACATGTCGCGTTCACGCCGGGGCTGGATTTCGGTCGCTATCAGGCCGGTCATCACGTGCGCTTTGCCTACACGCAAAACCTCCCACGCCTACAGGAAGCGGTAGAGCGTATCGCCCGTGGCTTGAAGAGCTGGCAAGGCTGATGCGCTTTCATCCTCCTCTTGAAGAAGGCCGGTTGATCCGGCGTTACAAGCGTTTTCTCGCCGATATCGAAACCGTTGGCGGCGAGTTGCTGACCATTCATTGCCCCAATACCGGCTCGATGCTCAATTGCCAGGTCGAGGGCGGGCAGGTCTGGTTCAGCCGCTCCAATGATCCGAAGCGCAAGCTGCCCGGTACCTGGGAAGTCGGCGAAACCCCGCAGGGCCGGCTGTTTTGCGTGAATACCGGACGCGCCAACGCACTGGTCGAAGAAGCCTTGCAGGCGGGTGTCATCAATGAGTTGAACGGTTTCACCGGGCTCAAGCGCGAAGTGGCGTATGGACAGGAAAAGAGTCGGATCGATTTTCGCCTCGACTATCCGACGGGCCCGGCCTACGTGGAAGTGAAGAGTGTCACGCTGGGTTTCGACGGAACGGCAGTGGCGGCGTTTCCCGATGCGGTGACAGAGCGCGGCGCCAAGCATTTGCGTGAGCTGGCGCATCTGGCGCGGGACGGGATTCGTGCGGTGCAGTTGTACTGCGTCAATCTCACGGGAGTCGAGGCGGTGCGTCCAGCCGAGGAAATCGACTTCGCCTACGCCGCTGCGCTGCGTGAGGCGGTGGCGTGCGGGGTCGAAGTCCTGGCGTACGGCGTGCGGTTGAGCCATGAAGAGATGGTGATCGACCGGCGGCTGGACGTGCTGCTCAACGGTTAGACATCGATCCACAGCCCTTGCGCGTCTTCACGGCAAGGGATGGCCGTCAGCGATTGCCCGGCGCAGGGGCCGGCGACGCATTCTCCGTCCTCGATCAGAAACAGTGCGCCGTGGGTCGCGCACTGGATCAGGCTGTTGCTCGGGTCGAGAAACTGGTCGGTGTGCCATTCCAGGCCGACGCCCCGATGTGGGCAGCGATTGAGATAGACGTAAGCCTGCCCCGCGCGGCGCACGGCCAACAGTTTTTTCCCGTCGATATCGAAACCGCGACTGCCGCCTTCAATCAGATCGGCACCCGCGCAAAGAAACTTCATGGCTATCCTCAAGTGTCGGCTCGTGTCCGGATATGTCCGAGCTTGACGTTCAAATGCAAACAATTATCAAATGGCCGCCTTCGCCCGTAGCGAGGTGAGCGCTGCCGAGGATACTTGGCCTGCCGTTCCGATGCCCGGGAAAACCTTTCAAGGAAGCTGTCTATGCGCCTGAGTACCCGCGTTGCCGTGCTGTGTGTCGGACTTTTGGTCAGCCACCAGGCTGCAGCGGCCGAGTTGCCGCAACGTTGGGTCAGCGCTGGCGGCGCCTTGTCGGAGTGGGTGAGTGCACTGGGGGGTGAAGCCAAACTGGTGGGGGTCGACACCACCAGCCAGCATCCGCAGTCCCTGAAGTCGCTGCCGAGCATCGGCTACCAGCGCAGCCTGTCGGCCGAAGGCATTCTCAGCCTGCGCCCGGACATCCTCATCGGCACCGAAGAAATGGGCCCGCCGCCAGTGGTCTCGCAGGTGCGCAGCGCCAAGGTTCGGGTGGAATTGTTCTCGGCTCAGCCGGATCTGCCGACACTGGAGAAAAATGTCACTCATCTGGGGCAGTTGCTGGGCGCCGAAAGCCAGGCCGCGCAATTGCTGCAAAGTTATCAACAGCAACTCGATACGCAAAAGGCTCGTGTAGCGCAGGCCAAGACCCAACAGAAAGCGCCGGGCGTGCTGTTGCTGCTCGGACATGCCGGCGGCAAGCCGCTGATCGCCGGCAAAGACACCGCTGCCGATTGGCTGCTGCAACAGGCGGGCGGGCATAACCTTGCGACCCACACCGGTTACAAGCCATTTTCCGTGGAGTCCCTGGCCAGTCTCGATCCTGAAGTGCTGGTGTTCGCTGACCGTGCGCTGACCGGCGAGGCGGCGAAAGCGGCGCTGTTCAAGGAAAACCCGATCCTCAATTCCAGCCGTGCGGCCAAGACCGGCCGGGTGCTGGAGCTGGACCCGACGCTGCTGGTCGGCGGGCTCGGGCCGCGTTTGCCGGCTGCGCTGAAGACCCTGTCTGAGGGGTTCTATCCGGCCCAGAGCAGTCAATGACCACGCTGGTCAAGCCCCGTGGCTTGTTTATCGGCCTGATCTTGCTGTGTCTGCTGGCGATCTGGCTGTCGCTGGCGTTGGGGCCGGTGAGTCTGCCGTTGTTCGATACCTTGCGCGCTGCCCTGCGCATGATCGGTGTGCCGCTGGCGCCGGACGGGCTGGAGCAGGCTGAACTGATTCTCGGGCAGATTCGTCTGCCGCGTACGCTGCTCGGGTTGGCAGTTGGCGGTGTGCTGGCGCTGTCCGGGGTGGCGATGCAGGGGCTGTTTCGCAATCCGCTGGCGGATCCAGGTTTGGTTGGCGTCTCGAGTGGAGCGGCGTTGGGCGCGGCGGTGGCGATTGTCGGTGGTTCGTTTTTTGGCGGACTGCCAGAGTGGTTCGGGCCTTATCTGCTGTCGGTTTGCGCGTTTCTCGGTGGCCTTGGCGTAACTGCGCTGGTCTATCGACTCGGCCGCCGTAACGGGCAGACCAATGTGGCGACCATGTTGCTGGCGGGGATTGCCCTGACGGCGCTGGCCAGTTCGGCGGTGGGGCTGTTTACCTATCTGGCCGACGACGCGACATTGCGCACATTGACGTTCTGGAACCTGGGCAGCCTCAACGGTGCAAGTTATGCGCGATTGTGGCCGCTGCTGATCATCACCGCCGGTGTTGCACTTTGGCTCCCACGCCGAGCCAAGGCGTTGAATGCATTGCTGCTCGGCGAATCGGAAGCCGGGCATCTGGGAATCGATGTCGAACGGCTCAAGCGTGAGCTGGTGTTCTGCACGGCGCTGGGCGTCGGTGCGGCGGTGGCCGCGGCGGGCATGATCGGTTTTGTCGGGCTGGTGGTGCCACATCTGGTGCGCTTGCTCGTGGGGCCGGATCACCGGGTGTTGCTGCCGGCATCGGTGCTGGCCGGAGCCAGTCTGTTGCTGTTGGCTGATCTGGTGGCGCGGCTGGCGCTGGCACCGGCGGAGCTGCCGATCGGCATCGTCACCGCGTTCATCGGTGCGCCGTTCTTTCTTTATCTGTTGCTGCGAGGGCGTGCCTGATGCTGCGTGCGCACAACCTGCACATCCGTCGTGGCCGCAAGACCGTTCTGGCCGATGTCAGCCTGCAGCTCGAACCGGGCGAAGTGCTTGGCGTGCTGGGCCCCAATGGCGCCGGCAAAAGCACTTTGCTCGGTGCGTTGTGCGGTGAGCTGAGCGCACACGAAGGGGACGTGCTGCTGGATGGTGAGGCATTGAGCCGCTGGAGTGGCACTCAGCGCGCCCAGCGGCTGGCGGTGCTGCCGCAGGTGTCGACCCTGGATTTCGCCTTTCGTGTCGAGGAAGTGGTCGGCATGGGGCGTCTGCCTTATCAGAGCGGGCGGGTGCGCGATGACGAGATCGTCGCTGCCGCATTACGGGCCGCCGATGCCGGACACCTGAGTGGCCGCAGTTATCTGGCCTTGTCCGGCGGCGAGCGTCAGCGGGTGCATCTGGCGCGGGTGCTGGCGCAACTTTGGCCGGGGCAGGCGGGGCAGACTCTGCTGCTTGATGAGCCGACCTCGATGCTCGATCCGTTGCATCAACACACGACGCTGCAAGCGGTGCGCGAATTTGCCGATCGCGGCGCGGCGGTGCTGGTGATCCTGCATGATCTGAATCTGGCGGCGCGTTATTGTGATCGCATCCTGCTGCTGGAGGGCGGCCGGCCGGTCGCACTGGATACACCGCAGCAGGTCTTGCGCCCGGAATCGCTGAAGGCGGTTTTCGGTCTGGAAGTGCTGGTGCAAACGCACCCGGAGCGCGGGCATCCGCTGATCATCGCCCGCTGATTTCATCATCGAGGGTGAGGGTATGCGCGGGATTTTGCTGTTGGCGGTGTTGTGGCTTGCGGGTTGCCAGCATGTTGCGGCGCCGCCGGTCGTGGGCGAGATTCGTGATCTGCGCAGCGGCGAGCGTCTGACGGCGCAGCAATTACTGACGCAACTGAGCAGACCGGCGCGGGTGATCGTTGGCGAGCAGCATGACAACGCCGATCACCATGCCCTTCAATTGTGGTTGTTGCAGAACCTCGAACAAACGCGTCCACAAGGCAGTCTCCTGCTGGAAATGCTGACGCCCGATCAACAGTCGCGGGTCGATGATGTGCGACATGCTGCAACGCCACCAACTGATCTTCCTGCTGCATTGGCCTGGCAGGATGGTTGGGACTGGAATCTCTACGGCCCGATTGTGCGGTTCGCCCTGACGCAATCCTGGCCGTTGCTGGCAGCCAACCTCGATAACATCGAAATTCGCGCGTTCTATCGCGATCCTCCGGTTCTGAGCGGGGAGCGCAGCAACGCTAAATTTGTGAAAGAAACGCTGTTGGAGCAGATCGGCGATTCTCACTGCGGCTTGCTGCCGTCAGCACAAATGCCGGCGATGCTGGCTGTTCAGCAGCAACGGGATCGGCGAATGGCATCGCGTTTATTGGCGGCCTCCGCGCCTGCCTTGTTGTTGGCGGGTGCTTATCACGCGCGCAAGGACGTGGGGGTGCCGCTGCATGTGCTGGATCTGGGCGCGCCCGAGGCGCCGACGGTGCTGATGCTGGCGGAGCAGGGCAGTCAGATTACGGCGGCGATGGCTGATTATGTCTGGTTCACAGCGACCAAGCCGAAACCGGATTATTGCGCCGAGATGCGTAAGCAGTTCGGCAAGAAATGACTTTTCCACAGGCAAAAAAAGACCCGGTAAAAACCGGGTCAAATAACCGTGATTAGCCTGATGAGGAGATAATCTGAGAGTCCGAACCAAGGGCTTTTCAGAATATCGACTGATCTCGCGATCAGTTGTGATAATCATAGCGATTCTCATTACCAAGTCAACTGCTGTTTTTTCATTTCTGTCGTTTTGTCCCGGCAATGGCGTAAACGCCCCGTGAATACCGGCGTCAGGTCTGGCTGTTAAATCCCGTGAGCTGCTTGTTGAGCTGGTCGATACGCAGCGCCATGCTTTCGATCAGGCTGTGGGCGATTTTCGGATTGGTGCGGGTCATGCTCAGAAACTGATCGCCGGGAATCAGCATCACCGTGCTCGCTTCCCGGGCAATGACCGTTGCGTTGCGCGGCTCGCCAGTGAACACGGCCATTGCGCCGAATATCTCATCCTTGGGCACATCGCCTACCTTGTGCCCGTTAACAAACGCTTCGGCGTGTCCTTCGATAATCACGAACACATGGTCGGCGTCATCGCCCTCGCGGATCAGAATGTCTCCGGCGTCGACCCGCTTGAAACCATTGGTGCTGCGAAACTCACGCGGCTTGAACTCGGCTACCGCGTGCGCCAGTAGTGCCATTTGTCCGAGCAGATAGCGCAGAAATTGCTCAGAGCGCGAGGTTTCTCCATACACATGTTGAAACAAATCGCTTCGGCGATAGGGCAGTAATGTCAGCGGGTTGTCTGAGTACAGCGTGCAATCCGCCCATTCCGGACCCTGTTGCAGGCCGATCAAATCTCCTTCATGCCAATAGAAAAGACCACGACCATCCAGTCGACCAGTGATGACACCTTGTGTGAGCAAGAACAACTGGTCATCCGGCAAACGTGCCAACAGATCATCCGTGGCTTCCAGTTCCAGGGCCGGCCCGCACGGCACCAGGCCTTCAAGCCATTGAGCAGGCAAGCTCTGCAAGTGGTTGATCAATGCATCGGCCTGGGCCGATTGTTCCCCGAGCAGGTACATGGCGGTCAGTGCCCGTCAGTTCTTGTGGCGAGAGGAAATGGCTTCGAGCTGCTTGTTCAAAGCATCCTTGCGTTCGGCGGGAATGTCGTTCCAGTGCACATCCATCAGCGCCCCTTCGATCGCGTACAACAACACCTTCGACGCCCGAAACCCGCGAGTGCGCACGGCCCGGTAGGCATCCACCGCGCCCAGGCGACGCAGATCCGAGGCGCTATGGATGCCCACGGCATGCAGCCATTGCGCCGACGTCTTGCCAAGATTCTTCAGGTGTTGCAGTTCATCATTCATCAAGCCTCCTTGCGACGGCCGAATGGTGCGTGGGCGAGCTTCTCAGGAGTGTAGCCATCAGTAGGAAAAGCGTGGTTGTTTGGTCGGATTCAACGCAAACGCTTCTAAGAAACGTCAGTTTTTGCTGATGAATAACGGGAGGAGGGCGAGGGAGGATTACGAATGGCACGCAGTCCAGCGCAAAGCGGGGGCGCTGGACGAGTTTGGGTAGTGCGAGGCTCAGCGGGTGCGATAACGCAGGCGCGTACCGAAATTCATCGACATCAGGATTTCGTCCGCACTCAGCTCCGGCGGGAAGTAGGCCCCGGAGATCTGCGCATGAGCCAGGCTCGCGCCTTCCAGCGAAGCGTTGCGAAAGTCGATGCCGCGCAGGTCGGCGGAACGGAAGTAGGCGTCCCGGAAGTCCACGCCATCGGCGTTCAGTTCGCGCAGGTCGAGGCCGCGAAAGTCACCGCCCACCATGTCGATCGGGCCGTCTTTCGGGCGTTCATTGTTGAAACCTGTGATGTCGTCTTTGTGCAGCAAGGCATAAAGCGGGGTGTCGAGAAGTTTCGGCTGGCTCATGTCAAATCACCTGTTGGTTTTATGACGCCAGTATAGTGCCACTATTTGACGGCCGTGAAGCGGGCGAGGGCTTCACGGCCGAAATAGTTTCTTACAGACCTGGCAGGCGCTGGCGGATCTGCGCCACAACGGTGTCCAGGGTGCCGGACTCATTGGTCTGCACGCGTTTGCTGCGCAGGATTTCTTCCGGCGTCAGGGCTTCGCGGTTGGCCTGTTGTGCTTCGATCACGGCAAGGGTCGCGTCGGACGGATCCTTTTTGTCTGCCTGACGAATCGCCAGCCAGCTCTCGATCACTGCCTGCGGAGCGTTGCAGTCAAGGATCAGGAAAGGCGTGCCAGTGGCTTCAGCGACTTTGGCGGCGTTGTCGCGTTGTTCGCGCTTGAGGTAAGTGGCATCGATCACCACCGGGAAACCGGCGTGCAAAATCACTTCGGCAATTTCATGCAGACGCGCATAGGTTGCAGTGCTGGCGTCGGTGCTGTAGATCCCGGCCTGAACATCATTGGCAACGGTTTGCTCACCGAACAGACGTTTGCGCTCGACATCGGAACGCAGGCGGATCGCGCCCAGTGCTTCGACCAGACGCATGGCCACATGGCTTTTACCGACAGCGGAAACGCCATGGGTGATCGCCATGAAGCGCGAAGGAATGGTGCTGTAGCTTTCCGCCAGGTTGGCGTAGTTGCGGTACTGGCGCAGGGTGGTGGCGCGCTGCACCGGTGTCGCGTCGGCCGGCATGCTGAACAGTGCGACTTTCGCACGCACCAGCGCACGGTACGCTTTGTAGAAGTTCAGCACTTCCAGGCCTTGATAGTCGCCGGTCAGTTCCAGGTATTGGCTGATGAAACGACGGGCCAGGGATTTCAGGCCACGGTCTTCAAGGTCCATCGCCAGGAAGCCGGTGTCGGCCCATACGTCGGTGAAGCGGAACGGTTCGTTGAATTCGATGCAGTCGAAGATCACGACCTTGCCGTCGATCAGCGTGGCGTTGCCCAGGTGAATGTCACCGTGGCATTCGCGAGTGAAACCGTCGGTCTTGCGTTGGGCGAACAGCGGCTTGAGGCGATCGAAGCTGCTTTCAGCCCATGCTTGCAGAGCGTCGAGTTGCAGCAGATCGTTCTTGTCGCTGAGGAACGGCAGGATCTGTTCGAAGTTCTGGCGTACCGGCGCCATCACGCTTTCAGGCGTGCCGGCATCGTGCTCGGCCGGGACTTTCGGCGCGTTGAGGTGGAAGCGGGCGATTTGCTCGGCCATCGCGTCGATGTGCGCGGTGGTCAGCTCGCCGTTGGCTTGCAGGGTGCTGAGCAGGCCGGACTGCGGGAACTGACGCATTTTCAGCACGTACTCGATGGCCGGGCCGTCGCCACCCAGTTGCGGGGCTTCGGCGCTGCCGGTCACTGGAATCACTTCCAGATACAAATCTTCGGTCAGGCGCTGGTTCAGGCGCAGCTCTTCACCGCAGAAGTGCTCACGGGATTCGAGGCTGGTGAAGTCGAGGAAACCGAAGTTCACCGGTTTCTTCACTTTATAGGCGTAGGGACCGGTGAGCAGTACCCACGAGATATGGGTTTCGATGACCTGGAACCCTTCGACGGGATGCGGGTAGAGGGCCGGGTTTTGCAGGGCAGCGATCAGGGACTGGCTCACGGACGATCCTTCAGAGACTGGGGGAAGTTCAAGGCGCTCATTATGGCCGCTCGCCAGCCCGACGCAAACCTCGGAGCGCTCCTGTTGAGTATGAATAAAGTGCGTATAATCCGCCGCCATGACTCGTACTCGATCCCCCCGTACCCCTAAAAAACCAGCTTCCCGGGGCCTGCGCCCATGGTTGGGCTGGGCCCTTAAACTCAGTCTGGTCGGCCTTGTGGTGCTGGCCGGCTTCGCCGTTTACCTCGATGCGGTGGTGCAGGAGAAGTTCTCCGGCAAGCGCTGGACCATCCCGGCCAAGGTATACGCGCGTCCGCTCGAGCTGTTCGTCGGACAAAAGCTGAGCAAGGACGATTTCCTCACCGAACTCGATGCCTTGGGCTATCGCCGCGAAGCTGTGAGCAACGGTCCCGGCGCGGCGGCGGTCAATGGCAACACGGTTGATCTGAACACCCGTGGCTTCCAGTTCTATGAAGGCCTCGAGAAACCGCAGCCGGTGCGCGTGCGTTTCTCCGGCGATTACGTGGCCGAACTCTCGGCGACCAACGGTTCGAAGCTTTCCGTGGTGCGCCTGGAGCCGCTGATGATCGGCGGTATCTACCCGAAAAACCTTGAAGACCGGATTCTGATCAAGCTCGATCAGGTGCCGCCGTATCTGCTGGAAACCCTGGTCGCCGTGGAAGACCGGGATTTCTACAGCCACTGGGGCGTATCGCCGAAATCGATTGCCCGCGCCGTCTGGGTCAACACTTCGGGCGGCAAGATGACTCAGGGCGGCAGTACGCTGACCCAGCAACTGGTCAAGAACTTCTACCTCACCAACGAACGCAGCCTGACCCGCAAGCTCACCGAAGCGATGATGGCGATGCTGCTCGAGCTGCATTACGACAAAAAGGAAATCCTCGAGGCTTACCTCAACGAAGTCTTTGTCGGTCAGGACGGTCAGCGTGCGGTGCACGGTTTCGGTCTGGCCAGCCAGTTCTTCTTTGCTCAGCCTTTGTCCGAGCTGAAGCTGCACCAGGTCGCGCTGTTGGTCGGGATGGTCAAAGGCCCGTCCTATTACAACCCGCGCCGCAATCCGGAGCGGGCGCTGGAGCGACGCAATCTGGTGCTCGACGTGCTTGAACAGCAGGGCGTCGCTTCCGCCGAACAAGTGGCTGCCGCGAAGAAAATGCCGCTGGGCGTAACCACGCGCGGCAAGCTGGCCGACAGTTCGTTTCCGGGTTTCATCGATCTGGTCAAGCGCCAGTTGCGTGAAGACTACCGCGACGAAGACTTGACCGAAGAAGGCCTGCGGATTTTCACCAGCTTCGATCCGATTCTGCAGATGAAAGCCGAAGCGTCGGTCAACGACACTTTCAAGCGCCTGTCCGGTCGCAAGGGTTCCGACGACGTGGAAGCGGCGATGGTCGTTACCAACCCGGAAACCGGCGAAGTCCAGGCCATGATCGGCAGCCGTCAGGCGAGTTTTGCCGGGTTCAACCGGGCACTGGATGCGGTGCGGCCGATTGGCTCGCTGATCAAACCGGCGGTTTATCTGACGGCGCTGGAGAAGCCGAGCCAGTACACGTTGACCAGTTGGCTGTCGGACGAGCCGCTTTCAATCAAGGGTGCGGATGGTCAGGTCTGGAAACCGCAGAACTATGACCGCCGCTCCCACGGTACGGTGTTCCTGTATCAGGGGCTGGCACATTCCTACAACCTGTCGACCTCGCGCCTCGGTCTGGCGGTTGGCGTTCCGAATGTCCTCAAGACGCTGGGTCGCCTGGGCGTGACCCGCGAGTTTCCGGCGTTCCCGTCGATGCTGCTCGGTGCGGGCGGAATGACCCCGATTGAAGTCGCGACCATGTACCAAACGCTTGCCAACGGTGGTTTCAATACGCCGATGCGCGGGATTCGCAGCGTGCTGACTGCCGACGGCGAACCGCTCAAGCGTTATCCGTTCCAGATCGAGCAGCGTTTCGATCCGGCCTCGATCTATCTGATCCAGAACGCCATGCAGCGGGTCATGCGTGAAGGCACCGGCAGTTCGGTTTATAACGTGTTGCCAAGAACCCTGACGCTGGCGGGCAAGACCGGCACCAGTAACGATTCGCGCGACAGCTGGTTCGCCGGCTTCAGCCAGGATCTGCTGGCGGTGGTCTGGCTCGGCCGCGACGACAACGGCAAGACGCCGTTCACCGGGGCCACCGGTGCGTTGCAGGTCTGGACCAGCTTCATGCGCAAGGCCGATCCGCTGCCGCTGGACATGCCGCAACCGGATAACGTGGTGCAGGCCTGGGTCGATTCGCGTACCGGCCAGGGATCTGATGCCAACTGTCCGGGCGCCGTGCAGATGCCGTATATTCGCGGCAGCGAACCGCCACCCGGCGCCTCCTGCGCGGGCGAAAGCCCGGCCTCGGGCGAGTCGGTGATGGATTGGGTCAAGGGCTGGATGAATTAAGCAAAGAGGGTTTCAAGTGAACAAGTGGTTGATTCCAGCGGTGACCGCCGTGGCTTTGCTCAGCGGCTGCTCCACCGTACAGCGTGGTTCGATCCCGGTTGTGGACTCCGGCACCGCCGTGTCCAACAGCGAGCGGATTTCGGCCAATGGCGGTTTCCGTCAAACGACGGTGAAACGTCCTGCACAGGCCCAGGCTCAGGCGATCCCGCAAGGCGATACCGGTGTGGTAGTGATGGTGCCGGGCGGCGCAGCGGCTTCGGCGCCGATCAGCACTTCGCCAATCGTTCCGGGCCCGGCGTCCGGTGGCATCACGCCGGGGCCGTATAACCCTTCGCCGGTCGAGTCGGCGCCGATCAGCTCCGGCAGTTACAGCATGCCTTCGACGCCGAGCGGCATTCCTTCGGCCAGCAGTGGTGGCGGTCTGTCTGCCGATGAGCAGCTGGACGGCCCGGTTCTCGCACTGTTGACCACTGCGCAACAGCAGCAGGCCGGTGGCGACCTCAATGGTGCGTCCTCCAGCCTGGAACGCGCCCAGCGTGTAGCGCCGCGCGAGCCGCAAGTGCTTTACCGTCTGGCGCAGGTGCGCATGGCCCAGGGCGATGCGCCGCAAGCCGAGCAGACCGCTCGTCGCGCACTGACCATGGCCAATGGTCGTCCGGACTTGCAGGCCAGTCTGTGGGAATTGATCGCTCAGGCACGTGAGAAGCAAGGTGATTCCGCCGGCGCCACTCTGGCCCGTCAGAAGGCCAAGGTTTCGCTGTGATGGACAGTCGTTTCTCCAAGGTCGCCGATCAATTGCTGTTGATCGAGCGTGAACTGCGCGCCCAGGGCTGGTGGGATGACGTCCAGCCCTCGGTCGAAGCCCTGAGCAGCGTCGAGCCGTTTTCGGTCGACACCCTCGATTTCGAGCAGTGGCTGCAATGGATCTTCCTGCCGCGGATGAAGATTATTCTTGAGCAGAATCTGCCATTGCCCAATGCCTCGGGCATTCAGGAAATGGCTGAGATGGTCTTCGCCCAGCGCAATCTGCAGGGCAAGGATCGGCAGCTTCAGGTGTTGCTCAAAGAGTTCGACCTGCTGATCACCGCTTCACGCTGAACCGGGAGCTGCCAGTCGTTACTGGCAGTTTTCCGCTATCTGTTTCTTTGCCTCTTCAGTACGTTGCTGGCGCTGCTCGTCATTCAGCCGCCGCAATTCTCCCTCCACTTCCTCCCTCAAGCGCGGATTGTTCTGCAGTTGCGCGAGATTCGTTCGCGCCTGTTCGCAAAATGCCTTGAGTTGGTTCTGCTGCTCCGCCACTTGCTTCTTGACCTTGTCATCGATGGCTTTCTGATCGCCCAGCGCGCCGCTGCCAGGCAGTGCCGCTGGTTTGGGTGCGGTAGAGGAGGGCGTCTTCACGGCGGTGGATGACTGCCCTTGTGGTGGCTGTTGATCGAAATGGGTGACCCCCTGGGCATCGACCCATCTGTAGATCTGACCGGCCATACACCATGGGCTGACGCTGATTAGCAGAGTTAAGAGAAGCGTTCGCATGCTGATTCCTTGGCAAAACTGCGCAATTGAAGCTAACAGAGTAGCGGTTTCCGGGTTTTTTCTTGCGTTCTCATGTGCTTACCCACAATTAAGCACATTGACGGCTTGACTTGCAGAGGGCGAAACAGAAGAATCCAAAGTCCGCTGTACAGGGACTGCCAGAAGCAGACCCTCTCGGCAGATCATGAGGCGCATATCCGCGTCGACCTGTTACACCCGCAACGCGTTACCTCGCGCTGGGTGGGAAAGGCCCGCAACACTTGGGACGATCCCAATACTTGCTCAGTCAGTGCTGACGTAGTCGGCGACCACCGTCGCTCATGCTCTGCCGAGAAGTAAACCTATTAAGACCCGTTCGCTTTTTTGTGGACGGTATTCTGGCGTTTTAGAGGTGAACAACGTGGAGCTTTTATCTGGCGGTGAGATGCTCGTCCGCTTTTTGCGTGACGAAGGCGTCAAATATATCTACGGGTACCCGGGTGGTGCTCTCCTTCATGTTTACGATGCCCTGTTCAAAGAGCCGGAAGTGACTCACATCCTGGTTCGCCACGAACAAGCGGCTACCCATATGGCTGACGGCTACGCCCGTGCCACCGGTAAAGCCGGCGTGGTATTGGTGACTTCCGGTCCAGGCGCCACAAACGCCATCACCGGTATCGCCACCGCCTATATGGACTCGATTCCAATGGTGATCATTTCCGGTCAGGTGCCAAGCACCATGGTCGGCACCGATGCGTTCCAGGAAACCGACATGATCGGTATCTCACGGCCGATCGTGAAGCACAGCTTCATGATCAAGCACGCTTCGGAAATCCCGGAAGTCATGAAGAAAGCCTTCTACCTGGCGCAATCCGGTCGTCCGGGCCCGGTCGTGGTCGATATCCCGAAAGACATGACCAACCCGGCCGAGAAGTTCGAATACATCTTCCCGAAGAAAGCCAAACTGCGTTCCTACAGCCCGGCCGTTCGCGGTCACTCCGGGCAAATCCGCAAAGCGGCAGAAATGCTCCTGGCGGCCAAGCGTCCCGTGCTGTACTCCGGCGGTGGCGTGATCCTCGGCAACGGCTCCGCGCCGCTGACCGAACTGGCAAAAATGCTCAACCTGCCGGTTACCAATACCTTGATGGGCCTGGGTGCCTATCCTGGCACTGATCGTCAGTTCATCGGCATGCTCGGCATGCACGGCAGCTATACCGCCAACCTGGCGATGCACCATGCCGACGTGATCCTGGCGGTCGGTGCGCGTTTTGACGATCGCGTGATCAACGGCGCGCCGAAGTTTTGCCCGAACGCCAAGATCATCCATATCGACATCGACCCGGCTTCGATTTCCAAGACCATCAAGGCCGACGTGCCAATCGTTGGTCCGGTGGAGAGCGTCCTGACCGAAATGGTCGCGATCCTCAAGGAAATCGGCGAAACCCCGAACAAGGAAGCCGTTGCCAGCTGGTGGAAGCAGGTTGATGAATGGCGCGGTGATCGTGGCCTGTTCCCTTACGACAAGGGCGACGGCAGCAAGATCAAGCCACAGACCGTGATCGAGACCCTGTGCGAAGTGACCAAGGGCGATGCCTTTGTGACCTCGGACGTGGGCCAGCACCAGATGTTTGCTGCGCAGTACTACAAGTTCAACAAGCCTAACCGCTGGATCAACTCCGGTGGCCTGGGCACGATGGGCTTTGGTCTGCCGGCCGCGATGGGTATCGCTTTGAGCTTCCCTGACACCGATGTTGCGTGCGTCACCGGTGAAGGCAGTATCCAGATGAACATCCAGGAACTGTCGACCTGCCTGCAATATGGTTTGCCGGTCAAGATCGTCATCCTGAACAACGGTGTTCTGGGCATGGTTCGTCAGTGGCAGGACATGAGTTACGGCAGCCGTCACTCGCACTCCTACATGGAATCATTGCCTGACTTCGTCAAGCTGGCTGAAGCCTATGGCCACGTCGGCGTGCGCATCACCGAATCGAAAGATTTGAAGTCGAAGATGGAAGAGGCGTTCGCCATGAAAGATCGCCTGGTGGTGATCGACATTTCGGTCGACACCAGCGAGCACGTCTATCCGATGCAGATCAAAGACGGCTCCATGCGCGATATGTGGCTGAGCAAGACGGAGCGTACCTAATCATGCGGCACATTATTTCCTTGCTTCTGGAAAACGAACCCGGTGCTTTGTCTCGCGTAGTCGGCCTGTTCTCGCAGCGCAACTACAACATCGAAAGCCTGACCGTGGCGCCAACCGAAGACCCGACCCTGTCGCGTCTGACGCTGACCACCGTCGGTCACGATGAAATCATCGAGCAGATCACCAAAAACCTGAACAAGCTGATCGAAGTGGTCAAGCTGGTGGACCTGTCGGAAAGCGCTCACATCGAGCGCGAACTGATGCTGGTCAAGGTCAAGGCCACTGGCGCTCAGCGCGCCGAGATCAAACGCACCACCGATATTTACCGTGGACAGATCGTCGACGTCAGCGCCAGCGTGTATACCGTTCAACTGACCGGTACCAGCGACAAGCTCGACAGCTTCATTCAGTCCATCGGCACCGCATCGATTCTGGAGACCGTCCGCAGTGGCGTCACCGGTATTGCCCGCGGCGACAAAGTACTCAGCATCTAAACCAAATTAGCGAATGGCCTGAACGGCCTGGATATAAAGGGGAAATTCATGAAAGTTTTCTACGATAAAGACTGCGACCTGTCGATCATCCAGGGCAAGAAAGTTGCCATTATCGGTTACGGCTCCCAAGGCCACGCCCAGGCGTGCAACCTGAAAGATTCCGGTGTCGACGTTACCGTCGGTCTGCGTAAAGGTTCGGCTACCGTTGCCAAGGCTGAAGCCCACGGCCTGAAAGTGACCGATGTAGCTGCCGCTGTTGCCGGTGCCGACCTGGTCATGATCCTGACCCCGGACGAGTTCCAGTCCCAGCTGTACAAGAACGAAATCGAGCCGAACATCAAGAAAGGCGCCACCCTGGCCTTCTCCCACGGCTTCGCGATCCACTACAACCAGGTTGTTCCGCGTGCCGACCTCGACGTGATCATGATCGCGCCGAAAGCCCCGGGCCACACCGTGCGTTCCGAGTTCGTGAAAGGCGGCGGTATCCCTGACCTGATCGCGATCTACCAGGACGCCTCGGGCAACGCCAAGAACGTTGCGCTGTCCTACGCCGCTGGCGTTGGTGGCGGTCGTACCGGCATCATCGAAACTACCTTCAAGGACGAGACCGAAACCGACCTGTTCGGCGAACAAGCCGTTCTGTGCGGCGGTACCGTCGAGCTGGTGAAAGCCGGTTTCGAAACCCTGGTTGAAGCTGGCTACGCGCCGGAAATGGCCTATTTCGAGTGCCTGCACGAACTGAAACTGATCGTTGACCTCATGTACGAAGGCGGTATCGCCAACATGAACTACTCGATCTCCAACAACGCTGAATACGGCGAGTACGTGACGGGTCCGGAAGTGATCAACGCCGAATCCCGTCAGGCCATGCGCAACGCCCTGAAACGTATTCAGGACGGCGAATACGCCAAAATGTTCATCAGCGAAGGCGCAACCGGCTACCCTTCGATGACTGCCAAGCGTCGTAACAACGCCGCTCACGGTATCGAAATCATCGGCGAGCAACTGCGCTCCATGATGCCGTGGATCGGTGCCAACAAGATCGTCGACAAAGCCAAAAACTAAGTCGTCGAACCTTGTATGAAAAAAACGCGGCCTCGGCCGCGTTTTTTCGTATGGGCGTGCGGTTCTGGTATAAAGCTGCATCGTTTGTGGCCGAACCGTCGTCCCAGACACCTGTCGAAAATGTCCAATCCGTTGCAAGGTACTGTCCATGAGCGAACGTCCCGAAGAGCCGAACCAGGCTTCCGACGCCGAAAGCCTGCTGCCCATCGATGAGCACATCGAAGAAGGGCATGACGCAGAAGGCCGTAAAGTCCGGCATCGTGGTATCTATCTTCTGCCAAATCTGTTCACCACTGCGAACCTGTTCGCAGGGTTCTATTCCATCATCAATTCGATGAGTGCCCAGGCTGCGTTGAGCGCCGGTGACTCGGCGAATGCGAGCAAGTACTTTGCCTTTGCCGCCATCGCGATTTTTGTCGCCATGGTGCTCGACGGTCTTGATGGTCGCGTAGCGCGCATGACCAATACCCAAAGTGCCTTCGGCGCCGAGTACGACTCGCTGTCGGACATGGTCGCCTTTGGTGTCGCGCCGGCATTACTGGCATTCGGCTGGGCGCTGGGTGACATGGGCAAGGTCGGCTGGATGGTTGCCTTCATCTATGTGGCGGGTGCGGCGTTGCGTCTGGCGCGCTTCAACACTCAGGTGGGTACCGCCGACAAGCGCTACTTCATCGGCCTGGCCAGCCCGGCTGCTGCCGGTGTGGTCGCGGGGATTGTCTGGGCGTTCAGCGATTACGGGATCCAGGGTTCGAAGATGTCGTTCCTGGTTGCGTTGATGGTGGCGGCCGCCGGCATGCTGATGGTCAGCAACATCAAGTACAACAGCTTCAAGGAGCTGGACCTGAAGGGGCGGGTGCCTTTCGTGGCGATCCTTGCAGTGGTGCTGGTGTTTGCCGTGGTGTTCAGCGATCCGCCTCGCATTCTGCTGCTGGTGTTCCTCGCCTATGCCGCTTCGGGCCCGGTGCAGTATCTGTTGCATCTTCGTCGTCACAAACACGCCGAGTGATGTAATTTCCCTCATACTCCGCAGTCTATGGTGCATCTGTCCTCCAAAGCTGCGGAGTTGCCATGCTGATCAAAGTCCCCAAAGCGTCCGATTGCCATGAGTCGGACGTCACGCCTGAATCCATTTATCTCTCTCGCCGGCAATTGCTCGGAGCGACCGCGGCTGGTTTGGCCATGAGCAGTCTGCCGCGCTGGGCCAGTGCCGAAGAGGCTGCCCGCTATGCCGATGTCGAGGCCGGAAAGGCGCCCGCCTGGTTCAACGAGAAATTACCCTCTGTCAAATGGGGTGCGGTGAGCGTCAAGGATGAGGCGATCACACCTTTCAAAGACGCGACCCATTACAACAACTTCTATGAATTCGGCACCGACAAGGGCGACCCGGCGGCCAATGCCGGTTCGTTGAAAACCGAACCGTGGAGTGTTGTCGTGGACGGGGAGGTCGGTAAACCGGGGCGTTATGCCCTGGAAGACTTCATGAAACCGTACCAGTTGGAGGAGCGTATCTATCGCCTTCGTTGTGTCGAGGCGTGGTCGATGGTGATTCCCTGGATCGGTTTCCCCATTTCGGCGTTGTTGAAGCAGGTAGAGCCCACTTCCAATGCCAAATACATTCGCTTCGAAACCTTGCAGGATCCGAAGAGCATGCCCGGACAGCGTTCGGGATTTGCCTTGATCGATTGGCCCTATGTAGAAGGCTTGCGTCTGGATGAGGCGATGAATCCCTTGGCGATTCTGGCGGTGGGTATGTATGGCCGTGAATTGCCAAACCAGAACGGTGCGCCGTTGCGTCTGGTGGTGCCGTGGAAGTATGGCTTCAAGAGCGTCAAATCTATCGTGCGGATCAGTCTGGTCAGCGAACAGCCGAAGACAACCTGGCAAAGCATTGCGGCGGATGAGTACGGGTTCTATGCGAATGTGAACCCCACGGTCGACCATCCTCGTTGGACTCAGGCGCGGGAGCGGCGACTGCCTAACAGTCTGTTCAAACCGAATGTGCGTGATACGCAGATGTTCAACGGTTATGCGGACGAGGTCGCTTCTTTATATACAGGGCTCGATTTGCGGAAGAACTACTGATGCGATATCCGATCTGGCGCGTAGGTGTTTTCCTGGCTGCGGCGATCTGGCCGCTGTTGTGGTTCTATCAGGCCTTTGCGGATCTGCTTGGGCCTGATCCCGGGAAAGTCCTGGTTGATCGGCTGGGACTTGGGACATTGGTGTTGCTGTTGATCACCCTGAGTATGACGCCGCTGCAGAAAATTACCGGCTGGGCCGGGTGGATTGCTGTGCGTCGGCAGTTGGGGCTCTGGTGTTTCGCCTATGTGGTTCTGCATCTTTGCAGCTATATGGCGTTCATCCTCGGTTTTGACTGGTCGCAACTGGGTGTCGAGTTACGTAAGCGTCCATACATTATTGTGGGTGCTCTGGGTTTTCTGGGGCTACTGGCATTGGCGGTTACCTCCAACCGATATAGTCAGCGTCGTTTGGGTACGCGCTGGAAAAGGTTGCACCGGCTGGTGTACGTGATTCTGGGGTTGGGACTGCTGCATATGTTGTGGATTGTGCGTGCTGATCTTAAGGAGTGGGCAATCTATGCCTTTGTAGGTGTTTTCCTTTTGGCGCTGCGTATTCCTCCCTTGACCCGCCGGATCCCGCGTTTGATGGGTAAAAAGCAGGTTTTTCAGGAAAAGCGAAATTAAGGGTTGACGGCAGATTCTGAGTCTCTATAATTCGCCCCACTTCCGGCGCAGTCGAAACGGAAAACTCCTTGATATTCAATGAGTTAAGTAGGTTTCGAAGCGGGTTGCTTCAGTTCATCGAAGCCTGGAAGGGGTTGGAAATGCCGGTTTGTTGGGTGCTTTCAACGGTTCGATCTTCTCGGTCGAAAGCGGAGAAAAGAGGTGTTGACAGCAGCGTGTAACGCTGTAGAATTCGCCTCCCGCTAACGAGAGATCGGAAGCGCAAGTGGTTGAAGTTG
>NZ_JAERRE010000018.1:0-71608 GCF_016735645.1 Pseudomonas sp. B7 | reverse complement strand
CCGTCGAGCACGCCATCGGTGAGGGTCAGCAATTCCTCACCGGTGACCATCGACACCGGACACCCGTTGGTGCAGGTCCGCGGCGCACAATCGGCGCTGTCACCGTTGGGATTTTTCGCCTGATCCGGGGTGTCGTCGTGGTGCTCGTCTTTTTTCAGGGAGGCATTGCGCCGGGCATCCCAGCGCAATTGCATGCGGCCCTTTTTCACCCCGGCGGCGATGCCCCGTGCGGCGACGGATTTGTACTGGTTCACGTAGCCGATGAAGGTGCTGACGATGCCGAACATCGCCTTCACCAGGCGCGTCACCGCCGACAGCAACTGAGCGCCACGCTCCGCCAGACGCAAGGTCAGATACGCAATCCCCGCCCCGGCACCAACGAAGGTCAACACAACGCCAATCAACACATCGATCAGCAGTTGCACCACTACCATCGATACCGCCTCGGCGGTTTTCCCGGCAATTTCACTGGGTGGCAGCATCTCCAGCCAGAGGCTGGCAGTTCGCAGCAACAAACACAGCGCTGCTTCGTCACTGACCAGCAACTGAAGCTTCTCCATCATTTCCGGCGCTGTTTCTGCCAACGCGATCAGCTGTGCGGCGCCACTGCCCAAACGCTCGTCAAACTTTCCGGGATCCTGGAGAATCTCCGACAGCAACCCGATGCTGTCCCACACCCCCTCGATCGCCGCCCAACTCCCGGCCAGCATGCCGTTCCCGGCTGCCGTGGCCACCGACTGCGACCACTGCGGCTTGAAACCCTGCCACTCGCTGCGCAGCCAGCCATCCAGCTGCCGAGTCAGGCCATCGTAGGATTCGAAAAGCGCATCAACCTGCTGCTCGCTGGCGCCGCCGTGCACCACGACCCGATAAAACTTGCCCGCTTCACCGGTGAACACCCCTTTGCCCTGAACATCCAGGGTGACGGACTCGACTGCACCGCCTTCCACCGCCACCACATCGACAACGATGTCGCCCAACGGAATGTCGTACGCCGACTCGAACTTGCTCTCGATCTCCATTCGCCCGGAATACGGGCATTGCACGACCGCAGAGGAGAAGCGGTTGTCGTCAATCGCAACCGCCGTGCTGTGCTCACCGAAACGGATGATCCGCTCCATTCCCATCAGCGAAGGCAGATCAGCCGCATGACTGACGCCGTCTGCCGAGCGACTGAGCCAGTGCTTGAGCTGTTCGCGATAGAGATCGAGGGTGCGGGGAAAGCTGTCGAGTTCTTGCTCGATGCGGGTGACGGCATCCATCAGCGCATTCCCATGCGCATGGCGAAACGAAAAACCGGGTCAAACATGTGCGTTCCCTCGCGCAAAAATCAGGCGAGGGACTTTGCGGGGGATCAAACAGAAAAGAAGTCAGGCGAGTAGGCAGAGGATGTAGGAGAAGTCTGTAACTGTTTTTTATCGAACTGCAGACGCAAAAACGGGGCGGGAGGTTTCCCTCACGCCCCGTTCACGGAACAGATGATTTGCTTATCGAGAAGCATCTCGGCCGGCCAGCTCTTTCAACTTGAGCTCGGCCAGCGGATGCCCGACCTTCGCGGCCATGGTCCACCAGCGAGCGGCTTCCGAAGGATCCGGCGCTTTGCTCGACGTACCTGCCAGACTGATGACACCCACCTGATACGCCGCCTTGCCATCCCCGGCCAGCGCAGCCAGTCGCAACAACCGCACACCTTCTTCACGTGCGCCCAGGCCCACCCCGCGAAACGTGAGGATGTGCCCGTAAAAACTTTGCGCGCCGACATCGCCCAAGTTGGCCATGCGCGCAAACTGTCCTTCGAGCCAGCGCCAGCCGCGGGGCTGACGGACAAACCACGACCAGTGAAACAGCCTACGGGCCAGCCAGTAACTTGCCCGCGCCTTGAGTCGTAAAAACACTCAGGCCTCCGCCGATTCCGGGTATTCGTACTCAAACACCCGCACCACTTCGGAGGCATGCCAGGAGGCGGCGGCAACACCGTCGGACGGCCCGGAAAAACGCCCCAGACGCTCGACACACTCAAAGAAACCGGTGCGTGGCAGGCGGCTGGCGCCCTGGCTGATCACCAGCGAGCTGCGCAACGGTTGTTCGGCTTTCGCGTCCAGTGCCGCGAGATGCTCCAGTGCCGCGGTCAATGTCTGCATGGCCGGCGTGGGCAGTTGCAGGCGTTCAAGCAAGGCTCGATAAGTCAAAAGATGGCGCTGCCTGCGCGCCTGATCCAGCTCCCCCAGCAATCCGTCCCAATGTTGACGACTGATGCGTACGCTCACGATTGTTCCCTCCACCCTGGCACCGTCAACTCCCAGGCCAGGCTGCGGCGAATCGCGGCGTCGGGCAGACGCTCGCCACTTTCGATCATGGCCAGGTAAGACGGGCTGATGCCTACCGTGCGGGCCAGCGCCTCGATGGCGATGCCCTTCCCTTCGCGCAAACTGCGTAACTGATCCAGACCTGGAAGAATCGGGTCCGGGGTTGCCGCAAGCGGCGCTGGAGCCGGTTGCGACGGTGCTTCGTTGATGCCTGCTGCTTTCAGTAGAGCCTGATACTGAGCCCATGGCAGAACCGCATATTCGGGTTCGCCATCGCGTGCAATTATCTGAATATCCATGACTACCCCGTAGGACAACAACACTTAGCGAGTCGGCACTTTTCCCTAGAAGTGTAATCCTAACAGCGGCCAAGGTCGTGGGGGGTATCTATCTGAATAAGAGGCTGTCGCAATTCAGGACTTTTTTGGCCCCTGAAGCTGAAGTTGCTCGGGCGTATCGGGCAATCGCTCGACCACCCTGAGCTTTTCCGGCGCCTGGCGCTGACGCCACAGGCGGAAGGCATTCAGTTCATCGTCGAGGGTTTTCATCAGCCAAGCGAGGACGGCGATGTCATCGAGCATGCCGAACATGGGAATGAAATCCGGGATCGCATCCACCGGACTGAGGAAATACATCAGACCGGCCACTACCGAAACGATCGCCTTGGCGCTGATCGCACGGTACTCGCCGCGCCAGTACGCCAGACACAGTGCCTGCAACAGACGCAAATCGTCCTTCAGCTTGCCGAGACGATTGCCCTGGGCAGCGCCTTTGCTGGCCACGGCGAACAACAACGTCGGCAAGCGGCCTCGAGCCAGCAGTCGTCCGGCCAAAGGCAGGAATCGGGCGAAATTCCACGGCGCTTTCATTTATTTCTCCCGTTGAAATGTTATCCACACAAATTGTGGATAACCTTGTGAACAGAGCTGCATTTCAGCGCTGAGAGCCCCGTTTCATAAGGGCTGCGCTCAGATCGGGCGTTTTTTACTCACATAAAAAATCCCAATATTTCATTGACTTGGCGGCTCCGGGCGTCTAGCGCGGGCCACCTTAAAGTCTAGGACTGCCATGACCAGCATCGGTTCGGTCTGTTTACGCCGACCATCGTCCAGATGCAACAACGCCCCGCATAAGCGAGGCGTTGTTGGTGAAACCGGTGCCGAAGTTTATTGCTTGGCGGCAGCGGCGTCTTCTTTGGCTGGATCCTTGATGGCCAGCAGTTCCAGGTCGAAAACCAGGACCGAGTTGGCCGGGATTGCCGGGCTTGGCGATTGTGCGCCGTAAGCCAGATCGCTAGGGATGTACAGCTTGTACTTCTCGCCAACGTGCATCAGTTGTAGGCCTTCGACCCAACCCGGGATCACACCGCTGACCGGCAGATCGATCGGGCTTCCGCGCTCGACGGAGCTGTCGAAAACGGTGCCGTTGGTCAGCTTGCCGGTGTAGTGAACGGTCACGACATCGGTAGGCTTGGGTTGTGGGCCGTCGGCTTTCTTGACCACTTCGTACTGCAGACCGGAAGCGGTGGTGGTCACGCCAGCCTTCTTGCCGTTTTCTTCGAGGAATTTCTTGCCGGCGGCTGCCGACTCTTCGCTCATCTTGGCCATACGCTCTTCGGCACGCTTTTGCAGCGCGGCGAAAGCTTCGACCAGTTCTTCATCTTTCAGCTTCTGTTCTTTCTTGCCGACGGCATCTTCGATGCCCTGGGCTACCGCTTTGGAGTCCAGATCATCCATGCCTTCCTGAGCAAGGCTCTTGCCCATGTTCAGGCCGATACCGTAGGAAGCTTTTTGCGCCGGGGTTTTCAGCTCTACGCTGGTCTGCGAATCACAACCCGCGAGGACCAGGCTAACCAGGGCAACCGCCGCCGCCAACCGATGCTGTTTCATGCTATTTCCTTGTTCATGCGCCGAAAGGGCAATCGAGTAAAGCCGCGAGCTTATCAGGCCGCCACGACCAATGGCTACCGGCATGAGAGCAGGAATCTTCCGATAAGTTCAGGGATTAAAAAGCATTTGGCGAAAGGCACGATGAAGCTTCTGTCATCTTTCGCCGACAGTGATTGATGCCGCTTCCCACAACACTTGGCGTAATGGCCACTTGCCGCACACGACCTGGCTCAGGCATAACAGCGCAACAACTCGACAAGGATGTTTATCTTGCGCCTCTTATACCGTGTGTTGACGCTGATCGTGGTGCTGCTGGGACTGGTTCTGGCGGTGGTTCTTTATTACGTCGCCAATCCAAAATTGCCCTTCCCGACGCCCGCCAAGCAGGTGCACTACCTGAACCAGTGGACTGAGCAAGAGCGCCAGACCTACTACTTCACCCCGCAGGGGACGCAGGTCAAAGGCCTTCGTTACGAATGGTTTCAAGCGCTGGAGCTGCCGTTCTCGCAGCAACGCTTTGCCTCCCCGGAATACCTCGCGCGCTTCGGCTTTCTGATCGATCCGCAGCAAAAAGCCACGCCGGACAACCCGGGGAATCTGCCGGTGGGTTTCGCCCGGCACCAGAATCCCGGCAGCACCGAGCAATATCTCGACATCACTTGCGCGGCCTGCCACACCGGGGAACTGCACTTCAATGGCCAGGCAGTGCGCATCGACGGCGGTTCGGCCCAGCATGTGTTGCCCTCCAGCGTTCCTACATTGCGCGGCGGCAGTTTCGGACAGGCATTGGTCGCCAGTCTCACATCGACTTATTACAACCCGTGGAAATTCGAGCGCTTCGCCCGCCAAGTGCTGGGCAATGACTACGAAGCACGCCACGAACAACTGCGCAAAGACTTCAAAAGCTCACTGAACACCTTCATCAAAGTGGCCTGGAACGACACTCACCGTGGCCTCTACCCCACCGAAGAAGGCCCGGGCCGCACCGATGCCTTCGGGCGTATCGCCAACGCGACCTTCGGCGATGCGATATCCCCAAACAATTACCGCGTGGCCAATGCCCCGGTGGATTACCCACAGCTGTGGGACATGTGGACCTTCGACTGGGTGCAGTGGAACGGCTCGGCGCAACAACCGATGGCGCGCAATATCGGCGAGGCTTTGGGCGTCGGTGCCACGCTGAATTTCTTCGACGCCAACGGCCAGCCGCTGCAAGGCGATGAGCGCTATGCCTCCAGCGTACGTGTGCGTGATCTGCACAAGATCGAAGAAACCCTGCAAAGACTGCGACCGCCGGCATGGCCTGAGGAGTTGCTCGGCGTCGTCGACAGACCCTTGGCAGCGAAGGGGCGAGCCCTGTTCGCCGAGAATTGCGCCGGATGCCACGTCCCGCGTCAAACCCAGGAAGGCGAGCGTTGGGTGCAACACCTGCACATGCTCCCGGTGGACGTTATCGGCACCGACCCGAACGCCGCCAACAACATCGCCAATCACCGTTTCGACCTGACCGCTCTGCAATGGAACCCGGCGGAACTCGAACAAATGGACGTGAAGTTGCACCCCAAACCCAAGGAGCCGCTGGACCTCAGCCAGTTGTCAGTGGCCAAGGGACTGGCTTACGTCACCGCCTTCGTGGAAAACCGTGCATACCGTGAAGCGGGCGTCACCGCTGCCGAGAAACCACAGCTCGATGGCTTCGGTCTGCCGATCGGCGTTCGCGAAAAAGTCGCCTACAAAGCGCGTCCGCTCGCCGGCGTATGGGCCACGGCCCCATTCCTGCACAACGGCTCGGTGCCGAGCCTTTATCAGTTGCTGTCGCCTCAGGACGAGCGCGCCACCACCTTCTATAAAGGCACCTTCGAATACGACCCGCGCCATCTGGGCTATCGCACCGAAGCTTTCACCAACGGTTTCCTGTTCGACACCCGCATCACCGGCAACCACAACAGCGGCCACGAATTTCGCGCCGGCGAACGCGGCAATGGCGTCATCGGCCGACTGCTGCAGCCAGAAGAGCGCTGGGCGCTGCTTGAATACCTGAAAGTGCTGGGCGGCCCGCTGGAGGCGCAATTACCATGATCTTCAACTCCTTCAAAAGACCTTCGATGCTGGCGCGTTTCTGGCTCTGGCTGGGACGGTTACTGGGCAAAACCCTGCTGATCTTGCTGGTGATCGGTCTGATCGGCTGGGCCCTGACGACCGCCTGGTTCGCCTGGCAGCACCGTGGCCCGGTGTCGGCGCTGGAGCAGATTCCGGATGGCGAAGCCGCCATGACCCAGGATGTAATTCAGACCGCCGTGCGCATCGTCGATCAGCACCGCGAAAGCACCCGCTATCTGCGCGACGCCCATGCCAAGGCCCATGGCTGCGTGAAGGCCGATGTGCAGGTGTTGGCGGATCTGGCTCAGGAACTGCGCCAGGGCGTCTTCAGCGAACCGGGCAAGCTGTGGAAAGCGACGATGCGCCTGTCCAACGGCAACGCCTATCCGCAATTCGACAGCATCCGCGACGCCCGGGGCATGGCGCTCAAATTGCTCGATGTGCCGGGCAAGCAGTTGCTGGGGGACCGTCAGGGTCTGCACGAGCAGGATTTCGTGATGTTCAGCCATCCGAATTTCTTCGTCAGTGATGTCGCTGAATATCGTCAGAATGTGGCGGCGCAGGCTGACGGAAAGAAGGTCATGGCGTTTTTTCCGGGGTGGGATCCGCGCAGCTGGCAGATCCGACATCTGTTCATTGCGCTGGCGACCCTTTCGCCACCACCGGAAAGCCCGACCCGCACCACATATTTCTCGGTATCGCCTTACAAGTTCGGCGAGGCCAATGCCAAGTTTCGGGTGATGCCGGATCCGGAGCGCTGCCCCGCGTACACCCTGCCGAAACAGAACCAGGATCTGCCGAACTTCCTGCGCAACGCGTTGAATCAACAGCTGTCGACCGATCGAATTCCGGCGTGTTTTGTGTTGCAGATCCAGCGCCAGGACGCGAACAAGTACATGCCAATCGAAGACACCAGTATCGAATGGCGCGAGCAGGACAGCCCATTCCAGACAGTGGCGAGGATCACCCTGCCCCCGCAGGACTTCGACACCCCGGCAATGAATCTGCAATGCGACAACCTGTCGTTCAATCCCTGGTTCGGCATCGAGGCCCATCGCCCGATTGGGGGGATCAACCGCCTGCGCAAAGCGGTGTATGAAGCGGTCAGCGATTACCGCCACAGCCGCAACTCGGCGCCATAGCAGCGCCAGAAACGAAAAAAGCGACCGTCAAAGGTCGCTTTCTCATGTTCAGGCGCGGCAAAAAGCCAAATCCCGGACAGCAAAAAGCCCGCACTTGGCGGGCTTTCTGTGGTGACCTGGCGTTCAGTGTTCCAGGTACCGAATATGGCGCAGCGGACGGGACTCGAACCCGCGACCCCCGGCGTGACAGGCCGGTATTCTAACCGACTGAACTACCGCTGCGCGAAACGCTTGAAACGAATGGTGGGTGATGACGGGATCGAACCGCCGACATTCTGCTTGTAAGGCAGACGCTCTCCCAGCTGAGCTAATCACCCTTCGCTTCGTTACGGGGCGCATTATGCCACAGATTTTCGTAATGTGTTGATTTAATTGAAGTTTTTTTCAAATAAATCCGAAAACCGGTGAAACGACACATCCCGCAGGTACAACTCGAGGCAGAAAAAAACCCGCCTTGGCGGGTTTTTCCGTGGTGACCTGGCGTTCAGTGTTCCAGGTTACCGAATATGGCGCAGCGGACGGGACTCGAACCCGCGACCCCCGGCGTGACAGGCCGGTATTCTAACCGACTGAACTACCGCTGCGCTAAACACTTGAAACGAATGGTGGGTGATGACGGGATCGAACCGCCGACATTCTGCTTGTAAGGCAGACGCTCTCCCAGCTGAGCTAATCACCCTTCGCTTCGGTGTGGCGCGCATTCTACGGAGCGACCCAACCTCTGGCAAGCACTTTTTTAAATAATTTTCTTAGCCCTTCCAAAGGCTTAGAGAAGGGTTGGCCTATGACCCGGCGAAGACAATAATGCCCCCCTTTGTATAAAGGAGAGACTCACCCCATGTGGTTCAAAAACCTGCTTATCTATCGCCTGACCCAAGACCTGCCTGTCGATGCCGAGGCGCTGGAAACTGCACTGGCCACCAAACTGGCGCGTCCATGTGCAAGCCAGGAGTTGACCACTTACGGTTTTGTCGCGCCGTTCGGCAAGGGCGAAGATGCTCCACTGGTGCACGTCAGCGGTGACTTTCTGCTGATCTCCGCCCGTAAAGAAGAACGCATTCTGCCGGGCAGCGTCGTGCGTGACGCGGTCAAGGAAAAGGTCGAAGAGATCGAAGCCGAGCAGATGCGCAAGGTCTATAAGAAGGAACGCGATCAGATCAAGGATGAAATTATCCAGGCGTTCCTGCCGCGCGCCTTTATCCGCCGCTCTTCGACCTTCGCCGCCATCGCGCCGAAACAGGGCTTGATCCTGGTCAACTCGGCCAGCCCGAAACGCGCCGAAGACCTGCTCTCCACCCTGCGTGAAGTGATCGGGACCCTGCCGGTTCGCCCGCTGACCGTGAAAACCGCGCCGACCGCCGTGATGACCGAATGGGTCACCACCCAGCAAGCCGCCCCGGACTTCTTTGTGCTGGACGAGTGCGAACTGCGCGACACCCACGAAGACGGCGGCATCGTGCGTTGCAAGCGTCAGGATCTGACCAGCGAAGAAATCCAGCTGCACCTGAGCACCGGCAAGGTGGTGACTCAACTGTCGTTGGCCTGGCAGGACAAACTGTCGTTCATGCTCGACGACAAGATGACCGTCAAGCGCCTGAAGTTCGAAGATCTGTTGCAGGATCAGGCGGAACAGGACGGCGGCGACGAAGCCCTCGGCCAACTGGACGCCAGCTTCACCCTGATGATGCTGACGTTCGGCGACTTCCTGCCGGCGCTGGTTGAAGCACTGGGCGGCGAAGAGACACCGCAGGGGATCTAAGCCTCTGCGCAGTCTTTGGGTTATCTTCAAACGCCACCGCTTCGGTGGCGTTTTCACATAATAAGGAACAGGCCATGCGCGCACTGGCTGCACTGAGTCGTTTTGTCGGCAATACCTTCGCTTACTGGGTTCTGATTTTCGCGGTGATCGCGTTCCTCCAGCCGGCCTGGTTCCTCGGCCTCAAAGGCGCCATCGTGCCGCTGCTCGGGCTGGTGATGTTCGGCATGGGCCTGACCCTCAAACTCGACGACTTCGCCGCCGTCGCTCGCCATCCGTGGCGTGTGGCGCTGGGGGTCGTCGCGCATTTCGTGATCATGCCGGGGATGGCGTGGCTGCTGTGCCAGATCTTTCATTTGCCGCCGGAAATCGCCGTCGGCGTGATTCTGGTCGGTTGCTGCCCGAGCGGCACCTCCTCGAACGTCATGACCTGGCTGGCCCGTGGCGACCTGGCGCTGTCGGTGGCCATCGCCGCCGTCACCACCCTCCTCGCCCCGCTGTTGACCCCGGCGCTGATCTGGCTGCTGGCCTCGGCCTGGTTGCCGGTTTCGTTCATGGAATTGTTCTGGTCGATCCTGCAAGTGGTGCTGCTGCCGATCGTCCTCGGCGTGGTCGCGCAACGTGTGCTCGGTGACAAGGTGCGCCACGCGGTGGAAGTGTTGCCGCTGGTGTCGGTGATCAGCATCGTGATCATCGTCGCCGCCGTGGTTGCCGCCAGTCAGGCAAAAATCGCCGAATCCGGCCTGCTGATCATGGCCGTGGTGATGCTGCACAACAGCTTCGGTTATCTGCTGGGTTATTTCACCGGGCGCCTGTTCGGCCTGCCGCTGCCACAGCGCAAGTCCCTGGCGCTGGAAGTCGGCATGCAGAACTCGGGGCTGGGTGCTGCGCTGGCCAGTGCGCACTTTTCGCCACTGGCGGCGGTGCCAAGTGCATTGTTCAGTGTGTGGCACAACATTTCCGGGGCGCTGCTGTCGACCTGGTTCCGGCGGATGAGCGAAAAAGAAGACCGTGAGACGTTGGCACAACAGACGGCCGACTGATTCCGGATCGCGGTGCAGCGCACATTTTTAGGTAGTATGTGCGCCACGCGGGGACGACCCTGCGGCTCAATCGAGTTTTCAATCAGGGGACGGCCCCGTCAATCGATGGAGGTCTTCCATGTCCTGGATCATTCTGTTTTTCGCCGGCCTGTTCGAAGTCGGCTGGGCTGTCGGCCTGAAATACACCGATGGGTTCACCCGTCCGCTTCCGACCGTTCTCACCGTTGCCGCTATGGCAGTCAGCTTGGGCTTGCTGGGGCTGGCGATGAAGGAACTACCGCTGGGCACGGCTTATGCGATCTGGACCGGGGTCGGTGCCGTGGGCACGGTGATTGCCGGAATCATTTTGTTTGGCGAATCGATGGCGTTGATCCGCCTGGCCAGTGTGGCGTTGATCGTCGCAGGGCTGATCGGGCTCAAGGTCAGCGCCTGAGCCGTTGCCGCCATCCGTCAGGGATGGCGGCTTTCTTAACAACTACCTGACAGTCCCGCGCAACTCCCCGACCAACGCCTGCAACTCCGCCGGCTGCGCCGCTTCCACGGCGACCGGTGCACCCGCCACAAGCGTCACCCGCGACCACAAGCGCCGGAATACCCCTTTGTTCGGATCGCGACTGAAGAAACTCCCCCACAACCCCTGCAACGCCAGCGGAATCACCGGCACCGGCGTTTCTTCGAGAATCCGCGTCAGCCCGCCCTTGAACTCGTTGATCTCGCCATCGGCGGTCAACTTGCCCTCCGGGAAGATGCAAACCAGCTCACCGTCCTTCAGATACTGGGCAATCCGGGTGAAAGCCTTTTCGTAGATCTGAATGTCTTCCTGACGTCCGGCGATAGGAATCGTCCCCGCCGTGCGGAAGATAAAGTTCAACACCGGCAGGTTGTAGATCTTGTAGTACATGACAAAGCGAATCGGCCGACGCACCGCGCCGCCGATCAGCAAGGCATCGACGAACGAAACGTGGTTGCATACCAGCAACGCCGCGCCCTCATCGGGAATCGCCTCAAGGTTGCGATGCTCTACGCGGTACATGGAATGGCTGAGCAGCCAGATCATGAAACGCATGCTGAACTCGGGGACGATCTTGAAGATGTAGGCGTTGACGCCGATGTTCAGCAGCGACACCACCAGGAACAGCTGCGGAATCGACAGTTTCACCACACTCAACAACACGATGGTGACAATCGCCGAGACCACCATGAACAGCGCGTTGAGAATGTTGTTGGCCGCGATCACTCGCGCCCGCTCGTTCTCGGCGGTGCGTGACTGGATCAATGCGTACAACGGCACGATGTAAAAACCGCCGAAAATTCCGAGGCCCAACACATCGATCAACACCGCCCACGCATGGCCAAAACCGAGCACTTCGGTCCAGCTGTGGCCGACGGCGCTTTCCGGAATTCCACCGGAATGCCACCACAGCAACAAACCGAAAACCGTCAGCCCGAACGAGCCAAACGGCACCAGGCCGATCTCGACTTTGCGCCCGGACAGCTTCTCGCACAGCATCGAGCCCAGTGCGATACCGACCGAAAACACCGTCAGAATCAGGGTAACGACGGTTTCGTCGCCGTGCATCCACTCCTTGGCATAAGCCGGGATCTGCGTCAGATAAATCGCCCCGACGAACCAGAACCACGAGTTGCCGACAATCGAACGCGACACCGCAGGCGTCTGCCCCAGGCCGAGTTTCAAGGTCGCCCACGACTGACTGAAGATGTTCCAGTTCAGGCGCATTTCCGGGGTCGCCGCTGCTGCGCGCGGGATGCTGCGACTGGCCAGATAACCCAGCACCGCGATGCCGACAATCGCGGCGGACACCACCGGCGCGTAATTGGCCGACGACATCATCACCCCGGCCCCAATGGTCCCGGCCAGAATGGCCAGAAACGTGCCCATCTCCACCAGCCCGTTGCCGCCGACCAGTTCGTCGTCGCGCAAGGCCTGTGGCAGGATCGAATATTTCACCGGCCCGAACAGCGCCGAGTGCGTGCCCATGGCGAACAGCGCCACCAGCATCAATGACAGGTGATCGAACAGGAAGCCGACGGATCCCACGGCCATGATGGCGATTTCTGCCAGCTTGATCAGACGGATCAGCGCATCCTTGGCGAATTTTTCCCCGAACTGCCCGGCCAGCGCCGAGAACAGAAAGAACGGCAGAATAAACAGCAACGCACACAGGTTGACCCAGATCGAGCGGTCACCCTCGATGGTCAGCCGATAGAGAATGGCGAGGATCAGCGACTGCTTGAACACGTTATCGTTGAACGCGCCCAGCGACTGGGTGATGAAAAACGGCAGGAAGCGCCGGGTGCGCAGCAGGTTGAACTGTGAGGGGTGACTCATCTTCCGTGTGACCCTGTTGTTTTTGGAAAGAGAAGGTAGTCAGCGGCCTGGCTACGCTTATAAGAATCTCGAACCGCGATCCAGGCCACACATTACCTAATCTTCGCAGGTTATTTCTTCAAACCTGCAATGCACGGTGAAACAAACAGCTCGCCGCGCCACGCACCTTGCAGCGTGCGTTTGCCGACGATCAGCCACATCACCGCCAGCAACGCCACCAGCACACAACCGGCCACACTGAAGAACGTCAGGTGCAAGGTGCTGCCCAGTTTCAGGGTTGCCAGCGAATACACACCCAACGGGAAGGTGAAGCCCCACCAGCCGAGGTTGAACGGAATGCCGTCACGCAGGTAACGCAAAGTGATCAGCAGCGCCATCAACATCCACCACAGACCGAAGCCCCACAGCGTGATCCCGGCGACCAGGCCCAGGCCCGACGCCATTTCGCCGATGCCCGGCAGACCGTTGGCCGTGAAGATCGCCGGGGCGTCGCCACCCAGCAGCAACATGCCCAGGGCGCCGGTGCCGATTGGCCCCAAGGCCAGCCAGCTCGAGGCTGCCATGTTTTCGTGGGGCAGTTTGTGCAAGGCCATGCGCAGCAAGAGGATGGTCAGGATGCTGAACGCCACTGGCAGGGAAAAGGCCCAGAGCACGTAACTGGTCACCAGCACCACCAGTTGCGAGTGCGCATCAGCGAGATGCGGCACCAGCAGTCCACCGCTGGCCGCGGCCACTTCTGCCGCCACCACCGGCAGCAGCCAGACGGCGGTCATCTGATCGATGCTGTGTTCCTGACGGGTAAACATCATGTAGGGGATCAACACACCGCAGGCCAGCGACATCCCCACGTCCAGCCACCACAATGCTTCAGCTAGATGAATGACCCCGTCGCCCCAGCGCGGCAGACCGAACAGCAGAAAGCCGTTGATGATGGTCGCCAGGCCCATGGGAATGGTGCCGAAGAACATCGAAACCGTGGAGTGGCCGAAGATCCGCCGCGCCTCGTCGAAGAACAGAATCCAGCGGGCGGCGTAGGCAGCGGTAAACAGCACGAACAACAGAATGTTGAACAGCCACAGCCCTTCGGCCACGGCGCGCAGGCCGGGAATGGACACCGGCAATTGCGCCAGCGCCAACGCCAGCACGCCGGTGCCCATGGTGGCGGCGAACCAGTTCGGGGTGAATTGGCGGATCACTTCACGCGGGTGCTGAAGCTGGCTGAATGGCTTGATGCCGGGTTTGACGCTATTGGGGCAAATCATCATGAACTCCTGTCCTCAGGTGAGGTTGAGTCCATGGTAGAACTGAATCGAATATCTATATAACGGGTAATATCTCTAACTGTTATCTGCTTTGTAGATATGCGGTCAGACACTACCTTCGGTTTCGATCACCAGAATCCGCGCTGCGCCCTGAGGATGAGCGACGTGTTCAGTACCAATGGACGCGTAAAAGATGTCGCCAACGTCGAGCAAGGCCTGCTTCTCCTCACCTTCTTCGCGATAGTGCATGAGCACCTGACCGTCGAGCACCACAAACACTTCTTCACCGTCATTGACGTGCCATTTGTAAGGCTGATCGGTCCAGTGCAGGCGGGTGGTGATGCCGTTCATGTTGGCGATGTCGAGCGCGCCCCAGGCGCGCTCGGCGGTAAAGGTTTTGCTGCGGATAATCTTCATGCGTCGATCCGTGAGAAGAAGTGGGGCTGGCCAAGGCTAACCGAATCCGACGGGCTTATGGAGCGCTGCAGGTCTTCGCCGCTTGCGCCCGGAAACTCATCAACAGCGCACCGACCGCCAACACGATCAGCACTGCACCATACACATCGGTGGTGGCCAGCAGGCCCACGCTATGAGTGAAGTGCCCTGCCAGCAACGCCGGCAGGCAGAACGCCAGGTAACTCAGCACATAAAACGCCGACATCAAACCAGCCCGCTCATGGGGCAACGCCAGCGGCACCAGGCTGCGCACAGCGCCGAGAAAACCGGAGCCAAAGCCACAACCGGCCACCAGCGTGCCGAAGAAGAACAGCGACAGGCTGGCGCTGTGCACGCCCAACAGAATCAGCACGACACCGGCCGGCAGCAGACTCGCCCCGAGTTGCAGCGCGCGGGAGGCAGGACGATTGCGCAACGTGAAGATCATCAATGCACCGGTCACGGTCAGCGCCGCCACGGTCGCGCCGCCGATCAGGTTGGAGGTGGAGCCGGTGGCCGTGCGCACCAGCGACGGTGCCAGCGAGGCATAGAAGCCGCCGAGCGCCCAGGTCGCGGTGTTCAGAGGCAACACTCGCCACAGCGTCGAGCGGGCCTGAACCGGCACGTGCAGGGTCGGCCGTAACGAGGCCCACGCTCCGGCCTGCGGCGAGACGCTTTCCGGCAGGCGCCAGACATAAATGCCCTGCAACACAAACAGCGCGAGCAGCAGCCAATAGGTCAATTGCAACGGCGCCGGGGCGAATTCCGCCAGCAAACCGCAGCCCATGCCGCCCAACGCCATGCCCAGCAAAGGCGCAACGCTGTTGATCAACGGCCCCTGCTGGCGGTCAGTGTCCAGCAGTGTCGCGCTCAACACGGCGGTGGCCATGCCGGTGGCGAAACCTTGCAGCACTCGCGCGCCGATCAGCCAACCCACGCTGTCGGCATAGATGAACAACAGCATCGCCAGCGCATTGAACGTCACGGCGGTGAAGATCACCGGTTTGCGTCCCAAGTGATCCGAGAGCGACCCGACCGTCAGCAACGCGGCCAGCAGACTGAGGGCGTAGACGCCAAAAATCAGGGTCAGTACCGCTGCCGAAAAATGCAGCTGATCCTGATACAGGTGATACAACGGCGTCGGCGCAGTGGAAGCGGCGAGAAAACTCAGTAAGGTGATCGCCAGAAACCACAGGCTGGAACGGTTGGAAGCAAGGCTGGTCATGGGCACACTCCGCAAAAGCTAATTTTTTGCTTTTGCGGAGTGTGCTCTCGGCTTGCGCTTAAAGCAAATTCTTTGTGTTAAGGTCTGCCGCATGGCTATTAAAGAAGGTTTACGCCCCGGCGGTCGCAGTGCCCGGGTGCAAGAGTCGATTCACTCGGCAGTCCGCGCGCTTCTGCAAGAGCAGGAGCGCTCAACGGTGACCGTCCCGCAAATCGCGGCGCGCGCCGGCGTGACGCCATCGACGATTTATCGACGCTGGGGCGATCTAGCGGCCTTGCTGGCCGACGTCGCCCTCGCCCGCATGCGCCCCGACAGCGAGCCGGCTGAAACCGGCAGTCTGCGCAGCGATATCCGCGCGTGGGCGGAACAATATCTCGACGAAATGAGTTCGGAGCCAGGGCGCAACATGATGCGCGACGTGCAGGCGAGTGCAACGCCGGGCTACTGCGTGGCGATCATCGGCGCGCAGTTGCAGACCATCATCGAGCGCCACCCCAAGGAACCGGCGCCGAGCGTGGATCGGCTGATCAATCTGGTGGTGTCCCCGGTGGTATTTCGCATTCTGTTTTCGGCAGCGCCGCTGGAAGTCGAAGAACTGCACCGCCTGATCGACCTCGCGCTCAAACCGGACTGATCAGAACTGCCCGGTTCTGTTCCTGCGACACCCCGCCGCGCCACGACCTTGGTCGACACTGACTAACCGCCGCGCCCGTGCGAGACTGTCTGACCGGGCGCGAGTCCGGTCGTTTTCTGTCGGGAGTGTTCCATGTCGTTGTCCACCGGGCTGATCGCCGCCGTCGCCCTGGCCTATATGGCCATCATGTTCGCCATCGCCTTCTACGGCGACCGTCGCAGCACCCCGCTGCCGCCACGGGTGCGTGCCTGGGTGTACAGCCTGTCGCTGGCGGTCTATTGCACCAGCTGGACGTTCTTTGGCGCGGTCGGTCAGGCCGCCGAACAACTGTGGTCATTCCTGCCGATCTATCTCGGGCCGATCCTGCTGTTGCTCGGTGCGCCGTGGGTGCTGCAGAAAATGGTGATGATCAGCAAACAGGAGAACATCACCTCCATCGCCGACTTCATCGCCGCCCGCTACGGTAAATCCCAATCGCTGGCGGTGGTCGTCGCGCTGATCTGTCTGGTCGGCGTTCTGCCTTATATCGCTTTGCAGCTCAAAGGCATCGTCCTCGGTGTGAACCTGCTGATCGGGGCCGGCGCCGACGCCATGGGCACCCGTGCCCAGGACACGGCGCTGATCGTGTCGCTGGTGCTGGCGCTGTTCACCATCGTTTTCGGTACGCGCAACCTCGACGCCACCGAGCACCACCGCGGCATGGTGCTGGCGATTGCCTTTGAATCGCTGGTCAAACTGTTTGCCTTCCTCGCCGTCGGCGCTTTCGTCACCTATGGGCTGTATGACGGTTTCGACGACCTGTTCAATCAGGCGATGCTCGCCCCGCGCCTTGAGGAATACTGGAAAGAAACCATCAACTGGCCATCGATGGTGGTGCAGACCGGCGTGGCGATGATGGCGATCATTTGCCTGCCCCGGCAGTTTCACGTGACAGTGGTCGAGAACATCGACCCGCAGGATCTGCGCCTGGCCAAATGGGTGTTCCCGGCCTACCTCGCACTGGCTGCGCTGTTTGTAGTCCCGATCGCCCTGGCCGGTCAGATGATGCTGCCCAACTCGGTCATCCCCGACTCGTTCGTTATCAGCCTGCCATTGGCCCAGGCTCACCCGGCGCTGGCGATGCTGGCGTTTATCGGCGGTGCATCGGCGGCCACCGGCATGGTGATCGTGGCGAGTGTGGCGTTGTCGACCATGGTCTCCAACGACATGCTGTTGCCGTGGCTGCTACGCCGCAACAATGCCGAGCGCCCGTTCGAAGTGTTCCGCCAGTGGATGCTCTCGGTGCGCCGGGTCAGCATCGTGGTGATTCTGTTGCTGGCTTATGTCAGCTACCGCTTGCTCGGCTCGACTGCGAGCCTGGCGACCATCGGCCAGATTGCCTTCGCCGCGGTGACCCAACTGGCCCCGGCAATGCTCGGCGCGCTGTACTGGAAACAAGCCAACCGCCGCGGCGTGTTCGCCGGCCTCGCCGCCGGCACGTTCCTGTGGTTCTACACCCTGGTCCTGCCGATCGCGGCGCGCAGTCTCGGCTGGTCGCTGGACAGTTTCCCCGGCCTCGCCTGGCTCCACAGCAACCCGCTGAACCTGCCGATTACCCCTTTGACCCAAGGTGTAGTGCTGTCGCTGGCGGGCAACTTCACGTTGTTTGCCTGGGTCTCGGTGCTGTCCCGTACACGAGTGTCGGAGCACTGGCAGGCCGGACGTTTTATCGGTCAGGAAATCAGCGCACGGCCGAGCGCCCGCTCGATGCTGGCGGTGCAAATCGACGACCTGCTGCAACTGGCCGCACGGTTTGTCGGTGAAGAACGCGCCCGGCAGAGTTTCATTCGCTTCGCCTATCGTCAGGGCAAAGGCTTCAACCCGAATCAGAACGCTGACGGTGAATGGATCGCCCACACCGAGCGCTTGCTGGCGGGTGTTCTTGGTGCTTCTTCGACGCGAGCTGTAGTAAAAGCCGCCATCGAAGGTCGGGAAATGCAACTGGAGGACGTCGTCCGAATCGCCGACGAAGCGTCGGAAGTGTTGCAGTTCAACCGTGCGCTGCTGCAAGGCGCCATCGAAAACATTACCCAAGGCATCAGCGTGGTCGACCAATCGCTGAAACTGGTGGCATGGAACCGCCGCTATCTGGAGCTGTTCAACTATCCGGACGGTTTGATCAGCGTTGGCCGGCCGATCGCCGACATCATTCGCCACAACGCCGAGCGTGGTTTGTGCGGCCCCGGTGAAGCGGAAGTTCACGTCGCCCGGCGCCTGCACTGGATGCGTCAGGGTCGTGCTCACACTTCCGAGCGTTTGTTCCCCAACGGCCGGGTGATCGAACTGATCGGCAACCCGATGCCGGGCGGCGGTTTCGTCATGAGTTTCACCGACATCACCGCGTTCCGCGAAGCCGAACAGGCCCTGACCGAGGCTAACGAAGGGCTGGAGCAACGGGTCAGCGAACGGACCCAGGAACTGTCGCAACTCAACGTCGCACTGACCGAAGCCAAGGGCAATGCCGAGGCGGCCAACCAGTCGAAAACCCGTTTCCTCGCAGCGGTCAGCCACGACTTGATGCAGCCTTTGAACGCCGCACGCTTGTTCTCCGCCGCCCTCTCCCATCAGGCCGACGGCTTGAGCGAGGAAGCGCAGAAACTGGTGCAGCATCTGGACAGTTCGCTGCGTTCGGCCGAAGACCTGATCAGCGACCTGCTGGACATTTCCCGCCTGGAAAACGGCAAGATCAACCCGGATCGCAAGCCGTTCGCGGTCAATGAGCTGTTCGATATTCTCGGTGCCGAGTTCAAGGCACTGGCCCAGGAACAAGGCCTGAGTTTCCGGGTACGTGGCAGTCAGCTGCGCATCGACAGCGACATCAAGTTGCTGCGACGGATTCTGCAGAATTTCCTGACCAACGCGTTCCGCTACGCAAAAGGCCCGGTGCTGCTGGGCGTGCGTCGGCGTAAAGGCGAAATCTGTCTGGAAGTGTGGGATCGCGGTCCGGGGATTCCGGAGGACAAACAGCAAGTGATCTTCGAGGAATTCAAACGCCTCGACAGTCACCAGACCCGCGCCGAAAAAGGTCTGGGCCTGGGCCTGGCGATCGCCGATGGCCTGTGCCGCGTACTCGGCCACACCTTGCGTGTGCGCTCATGGCCGGGGCGCGGCAGCGTGTTCAGCGTTCGTGTGCCGTTGGCCAAAGCGCAGACCGTGCAGCCAACCGCGGCGGTGGAAATAAACGGTAAATTGCACAGCGGCGCGCAGGTGCTGTGCATCGACAACGAAGACAGCATTCTGATCGGCATGAACAGCCTGCTCACGCGCTGGGGCTGTCAGGTGTGGACGGCGCGCAACCGCGAAGAATGCGCGGCACTGCTCGACGAGGGCGTGCGCCCACAGTTGGCACTGGTGGACTATCACCTGGATCACGGCGAAACCGGCACCGAGTTGATGGCGTGGTTGCGCACAAGGCTGGGCGAGCCGGTGCCGGGCGTGGTGATCAGCGCCGACGGGCATCCGGAAACCGTGGCCCAGGTGCACGCGGCGGGGCTGGATTACCTGGCCAAACCGGTGAAACCGGCGGCGTTGCGGGCGTTGTTGAGTCGCTACTTGCCGCTCTAGCAGAGCGGCTTATTCAGGCAGCTCAACCAGGCCGTCGGCGTCGGTCATCGCGCGTTCCAGCAGATCCGCCGGCAGGCTTTTGCTGGCCCGCGCGCCGAGCAACTTGAGCTGTTCGCTGCGGCTGACCAGGTTGCCGCGCCCTTCCGTCAGCTTGTTGCGCGCCGCGCTGTAGGCCTTGTCCAGTTGCTGCAAGCGATTGCCGACTTCGTCCAGATCCTGAATGAACAACACGAACTTGTCGTACAGCCAGCCGGCGCGCTCGGCGATTTCCCGGGCATTCTGGCTCTGGCGTTCCTGCTTCCACAGACTGTCGATGACCCGCAGCGTTGCCAGCAGTGTGGTCGGGCTGACAATCACGATGTTGCGGTCGAAGGCTTCCTGAAACAGCGCCGGCTCAGCCTGCAACGCAGCGGAAAACGCCGCTTCGATGGGCACGAACAGCAAGACGAAATCGAGGCTGTGCAAGCCTTCCAGACGTTTGTAATCCTTGCCGGCCAGGCCTTTGACGTGGCTGCGCAGGGACAGCACGTGCTGTTTCATGGCGATCTGGCCGATGGCCTCGTCCTCCGCCGCCACGTATTGCTGATAGGCGGTGAGGCTGACCTTGGAGTCGACCACCACCTGCTTGTCGCCCGGCAGGTAAATGATCACGTCCGGCTGGAAACGCTCGCCATCCGGCCCCTTGAGATTGACCTGGGTCTGGTACTCGCGCCCCTTCTCCAGCCCGGCATGCTCAAGCACGCGCTCGAGAATCAGCTCGCCCCAGTTGCCCTGGGTTTTCTGGCCCTTCAGAGCGCGGGTCAGGTTGGTCGCTTCATCGCTCAGGCGCAGGTTCAGTTGTTGCAAGCGTTCCAGTTCCTTGGCCAGCGAAAAACGCTCGCGGGCTTCGGCCTGGTAGCTTTCCTCGACGCGTTTTTCGAACGACTGGATGCGCTCCTTCAACGGATCGAGCAATTGGCCGAGGCGTTGCTGGCTGGTTTCGGCGAAACGTTGCTCACGCTCATCGAAGATCTTGCCGGCCAGTTCGGCGAACTGCGCGCGCAGCTCGTCGCGGGAACCTTGCAGGTCATCCAGGCGTTGTTGATGGCTTTCCTGTTGCTCGCGCAACTCGGCATTCAGCGAAGCGGCCTGGGCGTCCAGGCGGCGCAATTCAGCTTCCTTGTTGGCGCGCTCGAGGTTCCAGGCGTGGGCGGCGTCACGGGCGTCATCGCGCTCGATCTGCAGCAGCTCGACTTCCCGGCGCACGGCGGCGAGATCCGCCTGCTTGGCGGCATTGGCCTGGCCGAGGTCGGCGATTTCATCGCGGCAGGCTTCAAGTTGAGCAGTCAGGCCATCCTGGGCCATCTGCGCCATGGCCAGCCGCTCTTCGAGCAACGCGACTTCAGACTGGTTCTGACTGGCCCGACGTTGCAGTTGCCAGGCCAGTGCCAGCAGCGGCACCGCCGCACCTGCCAGCCCCAGCAGGATGCTGGTCAAGTCCATCGCCATAGTGATTCCCGCCAATCCGATAAAGCCTGAAGGTTAACCAAGGCGTCTGGTCTTGGACAGCTCAGTCTTCGATCAGGCCGAGTTCCTGTTGCGCGCGTCGGTCACCGGCACGGGCGGCCTGGCGCAGCAGGTCCTGGCCGATCCGCCGATCCCGGGCATTGCCGCACTCGCGGCACATCAACTGGCCGAGGCGACTTTGTGCGGCAACCACCCCTTCCCGGGCCGGTTGCTTGAGCAGGCGGCCGGCGAGGTGCTTGGCATTCTGGCTGTCGCCCAGGCGCGGGCTGTCCAGCAGCCATTCGGCCACGCGCACGGAAAATCGCTTGGGAGCGGTAACACGAGGGGGTTGGGAGGTAACAGAGTCTGTAGCTGAACGAAACTTCATAAAGCACTGTGGGGCAGATCGGAAGGCGCGCCACTCTACTCTTTTTTTCGCACAGGTAAAGTCGAAAAAACCCGGCACGCCCGTGCTAGAGCAAGCGCTCGGGACAATCCACAGAAGCTGTGGATAACTCAGTGGACAACCGTCCTCCATTCGCCGCAAAGCCTTGTGGAATGGGGCTCTCAGTCAAACTGACGATTTTTTCACCAGTAAAAAAAAGCGATGTTTTTCATTGACTTAAACTTTCGTTACAGGCAGCCACCGGGGTCAGGATCGTTATGACAGCGCCGTTACAGTCTGCGCAACTAATGTGCACAATTACCTGTTACGCGGTTATATCGATGCGCCTTTTCGGGTCGTTTTGGCATTCGGCCTGGGGATAGGCCTCTGCGTCGAGCTTCCGCGCCTGCCAGAGTTGTGGCGACCGACGGTCATGATCTGAACCGGATCGGGGCAAGTTTCAAGGCCTGGGCGATATCTCGGGATTTTTTTGTTCAGCGGGTTTGCCTTCTTTGGAGCGTTCGGTTAGTATCCGCGGCGTTAGTACCAAGCTGAAAGTCAATTCCGGTCGAATACACCCCCACGGTAAAGGTTCTCTCACAGAAGCCTTCACCGAAAAAAGCGGGATCGACCCCTCGATGGTTTCCAGGTAAATCTTGCGACAACACAGCCTTTGAATCGAATGCAAAGGGTGTTGCGAAGACCACTGACTCTGACCGAACCAACCTGCAAATTGATCAGGATCTTCACCCCGGGCCCAGAACCTCTGCCCTCGATGTGTTGCCTGTCCTCCTAAGTACCTACCTGCCAGCCCAAGCGCGCCAACTTTTATAGCGCTCGAACTGGCTGCCTTGTTCCAGTCGGGTTCTTCGTTCGACCAATGGTGGTTGACGTTACTGGAACGTTTTAACGTTGCACGGTTCTTATCCGTGTCATTTGTAGGAACACCTAATAACTATGTCGACTCAAATCCAGACTCAGGATGCCATTCGCACCCTAACCAACGCTTTTGCCCCAATGAACTGCCTGATCATGGCCGCTCGCAAAGGCTGCTTCAGCTTCACCGTGGTCAATGAACACGGGATCGCCCGCCACAGCGAGCGTCTGTACCCCGATCAATACTCCAGCGCCGAACCGCTGCAGGCCGTGATTGATCGCACCCGTCAGGCATTGATCGCCTGAGAGGCCGAAATGGCTGCAAAAGCAAAAGCCCCGCTGAAAATGCGGGGCTTTTTATTGCCCGATATTTCACCCTTACCCTTTTCGCTTAAGCACCAACCGATATAACGGTTATAACGCGTCACCGGAAATATTTTAAAAACAGGCCTTTACGTCGCGAATATGACACTACACTTCAACTCAAGCGGCGTGATCCGCTTCCGGCGAGCCTGAGTCGATCCACAGCTGCCAAGCTCCCCTTCAGGTCTCGCCGCCCGAATAACAAGATCCGAGGGTTTTATGGGTATCGCTGCCAGCGAACTGTGCCGCTACGTGATCCGTCCTACGCTGATCTACCTGGGACGCCACTGCGCAACTGCCGAATCCCTTCTGCTGGGCATTGCCGCCAGCCAGTCCGCCCTCGGTTCCGCCCTGCATGACCGCCGTGGCCACGGCCTGTACCGGATTGCCGAACACCGTCATCAGGCCCTCTGGGACCATTACCTGGCGCTGGATCCGGAACGCGCCAGCCTGGTGCGCGGCCTCGCCAGCCAACATGCATTTCTCAGCGGGCCGCACCTCGAACTGACCGTCAACCTGCGTTACGCCACGGCCATCGCCTGGCTGCTGGTGGAAGAACAAAACCCCATCCTCCCCGAGCCGGACGATCTGCTGGGCATGGCGCGCATCTGGCGTCAGACCTTCCAGCCTCAAGGTCGTCTGCGCGATTTCACCTGCGCCTGGCAAACCTGTGTTTCACCGCTGAATCAGGTCGCTTGCTGACCCACCGGTTTTGCAACATCGCCCAACGAGTAGCGAATCTGGTCGGATTGTCCTACAAAACCGCTCTAACTCAAGGCATACGGACTATAGCGCCGGGACGAAAATGTTGGTAATTTTCGCCCCGGTGATCACCAGGAGTTCTAATAATGAAAAAAGTCATGCTCAAAACCACCCTTAGCCTTGCCGTAACCGTGGCATCCACCCAGATCTTCGCGGCTGGCTTTGCCATCAACGAACACAGCATCAGCGGGATGGGGACTGGGTACGCCGGGCGATCTTCTTCTGCCGACGACGCAAGCACTGTTTACGGCAACCCTGCCGGCATGTCGCGCATCACGCGCGAACAAGTCACCGGTGGCGTTGCATTCCTCGATGCAAAAACCGATATCAGCGACGCCAGCTCCAGCCCGAACGGCGGCAGCAACAAAGGCGACATGGTGCCCTTCACCTCCGTACCTATGGGCTACTACGTCAAGCCGATCGACGAGCATTGGGCATTCGGTCTGGGTGTGTACGTACCCTTCGGCCTGATCACCGACTATGAAAACGGCTTCGCAGGCCGTTACTTCGGCAGCAAGTCCGAAGTCAAGATCATTACCTTCCAGCCAACCGTCAGCTACAAGTTCAACGACGTCGTGTCGATCGGTTTCGGCCCGACCATCAACCGTATCGACGGCTCGCTTGAATCCAACCTGTCGATCACCCAGGCTGCGCCGGACGGCAAGGTCAAGATCAAGGGTGACGACACCGCACTGGGCTACAACATCGGGGTGCTGGTACAGGCTACCGACAGCACTCGCCTGGGTCTGACCTACCACTCGAAAGTCGACTACAAGCTCGAAGGCAACACCAAGGTCAACTACGGTGTGCTGGGCGCGATCGGCCTGGGTGCGAACCAGAAGTACGACGCTTCGCTGAAGATCACCACGCCTGAATCCGTGGACCTCTCGGTCACCCAGGCGATCAACGATCGCTGGAACGTCTACGCCGGTACCACCTGGACCCGCTGGAGCCAGCTGGAAAAGATCACCGTCAAGAACTCCGGCGTTCAGCCACTGCTGGCTGGCCAGTTCGGCGAGATCACCGAAGAACAGAACTGGCATGACACCTGGGCGTACGCCATCGGTACGTCCTACCAACTGAACAAGGAATGGGTACTGCGTACCGGTCTGACGTTCGACCAGTCGCCGACCAACAACGTCGACCGTTCGCCACGCATACCGACCGGCGACCGGACCATCTTCAGTATCGGTGCCGGCTGGAGCCCGACCGAAGACCTGACCATCGACGTTGCCTACTCGTACCTGAAGGAAGAGAAGGTCAACATTCGCAACACAAACGATCGTGGCCAGAGCTACAACTCGCAGTATGAAAACTCGGCAAACGGCTTCGGTGTCGGCGCAACCTACCGCTTCTGATGCTGCACGGCGAGGCTAACCCCTCGCCATAAAAAGCCCCGCTCTCTTCACAGAGGCGGGGCTTTTTGATGGGTGTCGATCAGGGTTTCAGCGGCTGGGAGGCAATGGCTTTCTCGATGGCTGCCAGAAATTCCGGATCATCCGGTTTGGTCAGGCTGGAGAAGTTGGCAATCACCTTGCCCTGGCGGTCGATGACGTATTTGTAGAAATTCCACTTCGGTGCACTGCTCTGCCTGGCCAGCACCTGGAACAAGTGAGTCGCATCGTCGCCCCGGACCTTCTGCGGCTCGGTCATGGTGAACGTTACGCCGTAGTTGGCGTAGCAGACCTTGGCGGTCTCGGCGCTGTCCTTGGACTCCTGCTTGAAGTCATTGGACGGTACGCCGAGCATTTCCAGGCCCTGGGCCTTGTAGCGCTGATTGAGCGCCTCCAGCCCCTCGAACTGCGGCGCGAAACCACAGAAGCTGGCCGTGTTGATCACTACCAGCGGTTTGTCGGCGTAACGCTGACACAGGTCGATGGATTCCTTGGCCCGCAACTTGGGCAACGAACCTTGCAACAGATCCGGACAATCCGCGGCCTGAGCCAGTCCGGTCAACGCCATCAGCAACGCGGGAACAGCACACCAGCGCTTGAGCATGTCGGGCATCCTTGAGCAATCGTCAGACCTCGACGTTACTCGCCCTCCCGCCGATCTAGCAAGCACCCATGCCCAACTGCATCAGCGCCAGCCCGCCCTGATGCCAGCCCCACCACACCAGCGCCAGCAACGCGGCGCCGAGTGCGGTGACGACGATCTGCGGCCAGAAACGGTTCATGCAGCGCTCGCACGCGGTTGCAGGCGCTCGACCGGACGCTCGCGCACCGGCCAGTTCAGCGCTGCCGCCAACAGGCTCAAGAGAATCGCCACTTGCCAGATCAAGTCATAACTCCCGGTCCGGTCATACACCACCCCGCCCAGCCAGCCGCCGAGGAACGAACCCAACTGATGGAACAGGAACACGATCCCACCGAGCATGGACAGGTTTCGCACGCCGAACAAGGTCGCCACCGTACCGTTGGTCAATGGCACCGTGGACAGCCAAAGAAAGCCCATGGCCATACCGAACAGATAGGCCGAGGTCGTCGTCACCGGCAACCACAGGAACAGCACGATCACCACGGCGCGCAGCAGATAGAGCCCGGTCAGCAGACGCGGCTTGGACATGCGCCCACCGAGCCAACCGGCGGTGTACGTGCCGAAGATATTGAACAGACCGATCAACGCCAGCACCGTGGTGCCGACACTCGCCGGCAGGTGCTGATCGACCAGATACGCTGGCAAGTGCACGCCAATGAACACAACTTGAAATCCGCAGACGAAGAAGCCGAACGCAAGCAGCCAGAACCCGGAGTGCGAACACGCCTCGCGCAAGGCTTCGGACAGGGTTTGTTCATGGCCGAGCACCGGCAGCGGCTTGTCCTTGAGCATGCTCACCAGCGGCACGATCAGCGCCACCAGCAAGCCCAGTACCAGCAACGCCGCCGACCAGCCGAGCCAGCCGATCAGCCCGAGGGTACCCGGCAGCATGGCGAACTGGCCGAAAGAACCGGCAGCACTGGCGATGCCCATGCCCATGCTGCGTTTCTCCGGCGGCACAGCGCGGCCGACCACGCCGAGGATGACCGAGAACGAGGTGCCGGACAGACCGATACCGATCAGCAGGCCAGCGCTCAGGGACAAGCCCAACGCGGTTTCCGACAGGCCCATGAACACCAGGCCCAAGGCGTAGAGCACCCCGCCGATCAGCACCACTTTCGCAGCGCCAAAGCGGTCGGCCAGCGCGCCGGTAAACGGTTGCGCCAGGCCCCAGATCAGGTTCTGCAAGGCGATGGCGAAGGCGAACACTTCACGGCCCCAGCCGAACTGGGCGCTCATCGGCGACAGAAACAAACCGAAGCCGTGCCGCACGCCCAATGACAACGCCAGAATCAGCGCGCTCCCCAGCAACACCCAACCGCACGTACGCCACATCGAACTCATTGTTATTCTCCAGTCGCGGGTATATACCCGCTTAGATTCGGAAAAACCGGCTCTCAGGCCAGTTCATCCAATAGCCGCAGCAAGGTTTCACGCTTCTCGGCACCCAGTCGGTCGATCAACCGCTGTTGCGCCGCTTCCCAGGCTGGCAGTGCCGCTGCCAGGCGTTGCGCACCGGTTTCGGTGAGCCGGACGATGCGGTTGCGCATGTCTTCGCCTTCAGCCAGCGCCACCAGCCCCTCGCCTTCCAGTACCCGCAGATTGCGCCCGAGGGTGCTGCGATCCAGGCCCATCGCCTCGGCCAGTTCGGAAATGCTCGGTTGATCCAGCCGCTGCAGATTGCACAGCAAAGAATACTGGGCAACGTTGATCCCGAAGCCGTCGAGAGCGCCGTCGTAATGCCTGCTGACGCCACGTGCGGCGCGTCGCAGGTTGGTGCACAAACACTGAGATGGAAGCATGATGCGTGTATATACCCGCGACTGTGTTAAATCAAGTTACAGATCAAAGTTACTTATCAAAACAAGGCCAGCCCGACCAGCACTGACATCTCCAGCAATTCCAGCAACGCACCGGCCGTATCACCGGTGGTCCCACCCAGTCGTCGCACCATCAAATGCCGCAGCCAGATGAACACGATGACCGCCAGCAGCAACGCCACGACAGCATTGAACCCGGCAATCACCAAACACACCGCCGCACTCACCGCCAGCACCTGCCAACCTGTCTTGCGTGGCAGATGATCGGCCAGCGCCTGCCCCAACCCGCCGGCCCGCACATAGCTCGTGGTGAGAAACAGTCCGAGCAACGCCGCTCGGCCGATCAGCGGCACGATGATCAACGCCATGCCCTGCTGTTGTTCGATCAAGGCCAGCAACGCGGCGTACTTGAGCAACAACACCAACACCAGCGTCACCACGGCAATCGGCCCGCTGCGCGGATCTTTCATGATCGTCAGCGTACGCTCGCGATCACCGAAACCGCCGAGCCATGCATCGGCGCTATCCGCCAAACCATCAAGGTGCAACGCCCCGCTGAGCAGTACCCACACCGTCAGCAACAGCGCCGCGTGCAACAGCAATGGCGCGCCCGCCAACGCAATGTTCAGCGCCCAGAGAATCACACCGAACAGCAAGCCCACCAGCGGATAAAACAACAGTGACCGGCCGAGCTGTTCCGGCGCCGGCATGCCCGGCAGACGAATCGGCAGGCTACTGAGAAATTGCAGGGCGATCCACAGAGGCAGCATGTCAGAGCACTTCCCTGAGCGAACCGTCGGCCTCGACGATCAGCGAAAACAGCGCGCCGTGACCGACCTCGACATTGAGCAGTTGCTCACGGGGCAAGCCACGGGCCCGCGCCAGCAACAGACGCATCACGCCGCCATGACTGACCAGCAACACCCGCTCACCCGCGTACGCCGCGTGCAGGCGCATCACCGCCGCCAGCACCCGCGCAGAGAAATCGCTGACCGGCTCACCCTGCGGCGGAGTAAAGCCATAAGGATCCGCCCAGAACAGACCCAGCGCCTCGGCATCGGTTTCCATCAACGCTGCTGCACTCTGCCCTTCCCAGGCACCGAAATGCAGCTCCTGCAGATTCTTGTCCAGAGATACCGGCAGATCCCGCTGCGCGCTCAACTCTTCAGCAAACCGCGCGCAACGCTGCAACGGCGAACTGACCAGCCGATCCCACGGCCCCTGCCCAATCACCGCCTCGCGCATCTGCGCCCAGCCCTTTTCGGTCAGTGCATCGTCGAGACTGCCGCGCAGGCCGCCGCCGAGTTCGGTTTCTCCGTGGCGCAGCAGGTCCAGACGCAAGGTCATGCCGGGCGATCCGCCACTGCTGCTTCGGCGAAGGTCGCCATCTGACCGTGCAGGTCGCAGGCCAGACGCAGCAACGGCACCGCCAGCGCCGCGCCACTGCCCTCGCCCAGACGCAGACCCAGTTCAAGCAGCGGCTCCGCGCCAAGGGTATCCAGCACATGGCGATGGCCCGGCTCGGCACCGCGGTGACCGAACAGCAGCCACTCACGGCAAGCCGGATTCAGACGCACCGCCACCAGCGCGGCGACCGTGCAGATAAAACCGTCCACCAAAACCGCCACACCTTCCTGCGCACAGGCCAGATACGCGCCGACCAAAGCCGCAATTTCGAAGCCGCCGAGATTGAACAGGGTCTGCAACGCATCGCCGCGTTGTGCTGCGTGTAGCGCCAGCGCTCGCTCGATCACCTGCGCCTTGTGACTGACGCCTTCGGCATTCAACCCGGTGCCCGGACCGGTCAGATGAACCACTGGGCAATCGAGCAGCGCACAGGCCAGCGCACTGGCAGCCGTGGTGTTGCCGATGCCCATTTCACCGCCGATGAACAATTGCGCGCCTGCCGCTTTCGCCCGCAGCACACTGTCGCGACCGCCCTGCAAGGCGAGTTCACCCTGGGCCCGAGTCATCGCCGCGCCCTTGGCGAAATTCGCCGTGCCCGGACCGATGTTCAGGTGACGCACGCCCGGCAGGCTCAGCGACGGTGTCACGGTGCCCAGATCCACCACTTCCAGCTGCGCGCCAAGTTGTCGCGCCAGCACACTGATCGCCGCGCCGCCGCTGACGAAATTCAGCAGCATCTGCCCGGTGACCTCCTGCGGAAATGCGGAAACCCCTTCGGCGACAACACCGTGGTCACCGGCAAAAATCGAAATCCAGACGTGATCGAGTGTCGGTTTGACCTGGCCCTGCAATCCGGCCAGTTGCACCGCCACCGATTCGAGCTGCCCGAGGGAGCCGGCGGGTTTGGTCAATTGCTGCTGACGCGCCGCCGCGTTTTCAACGGCGTCCGTATCAACCGGTTTGCACGGGTTCAGCCACCAGGCTTGGGTCATAACGCAGGTCCTTTCAGAGTCAGAGGCAGGCCGGCGACCGTCAAGACGACTCGCTGACAACCCTCGGCCAGAGCTTGATGCAGCCAACCGGCTTCATCGACGTAGCGGCGAGTCAATTCGCCCAGCGGCACGACACCCATTCCGGTCTCGTTGCTGACAAAAATGGTTTCACCCGGCAGCGACGCCAGGCATTCGAGCAGGGCTTCGCGTTCGGCAGCGAGGCGCTCGGCGTCATCGAGCATCAGCAGATTGGTCAGCCACAGGGTCAGGCAATCCACCAGCAGGCAACGTTCGGCACTGGCGGTTTCGCGCAGGACCCGGGCCAGCTCCAGCGGCTCTTCGATCAGCGCCCATTCGGCGGGACGGCGCGCGCGGTGATGAGCGACGCGTTCATTCATCTCGCCATCCAGCGGCTGACTGGTGGCGATGTACGTCACTGCCAGCGCGCTGTCAGTGGCGAGTTTTTCAGCCAGGCGACTTTTGCCGGAGCGGGCGCCGCCGAGGATCAGTTGGAGCATGGGGACATTCCACAGAGTTCACGTAACAGCCCGGTATCCAGATGCTTCTCCACCAGATCCGCCAACCGCTCGATGTCGCGTTCGCGCAGGCCGTGGTAATCCACCTCCTGCACATCGTTCAGACCGGCCCAGCGCAACAGCGCCGCACTGGCCGCCGGCGATTCGAACAGGCCATGCAGGTAGGTGCCGAAAATCTGTCCATCGAGACTTTGCGCACCATCACAGCGGCCGTCGTCCAGATGCACAGCGGCGTTTTCCAGCGCAGCTCCCGTGGTCACGCCGGCATGAATTTCATAACCGCTAACCTCTGCATCTTCCAGCGCCAGACGTCCACGCACATTGCGCAACTGCTTTTCGGCTTCGAGCTGCGTTTCAAACGCCAACAAACCCAGACCGGCGCTGGAACCCGGCGCGCCTTCCAGGCCCAGCGGATCGTGCACCTGCTCGCCGAGCATTTGCAGGCCGCCGCAGATCCCCAGCAATTTGCCGCCGTAACGCAGGTGACGGCGGATCGCCGATTCCCAGCCATTGGCCCGCAGATACGCCAAATCACTGCGCACGCTTTTCGAGCCCGGAAGAATGATCAGATCGGCCGGAGGAATCGCCTGCCCCGGGCCGATGAATTGCAGATCCACCTGAGGATGCAGACGCAACGGATCGAAATCGGTGTGGTTGCTGATACGCGGCAGCACCGGCACCACCACTTTCAAGACTTGCTCGGCCTTGTCGGTCTGGCGCTGATCGATGCCGTCCTCGGCCTCCAGATGCAGGTCCATCACGTACGGCAGCACGCCCACCACTGGCTTGCCGGTGCGCTGCTCCAGCCAGTCGAGGCCCGGCTGCAGCAAGGCGATGTCACCGCGAAAACGGTTGATGATGAAGCCTTTGACTCGCGCCTGTTCACTCGGCGACAGCAGTTCCAGCGTGCCGACCAGATGGGCAAACACGCCGCCACGGTTGATGTCGGCAATCAACAAAACCGGGCAATCCACCGCTTCGGCGAAACCCATGTTGGCGATGTCGCCGGCGCGCAGATTGATCTCTGCCGGCGAGCCCGCGCCTTCGACCATCACCAACGGATAAGCAGTGCTCAAGCGTTCATGGGAAGCGAGAACCGCCTGCATGGCGATGGCTTTGTAGTCGTGATAGGCGACAGCGTTCATGCTGGTAACCGCGCGACCGTGGATGATGACCTGGGCGCCAGTGTCACTATTCGGCTTGAGCAGCACGGGATTCATGTCGGTGTGTGGCTCAAGGTGCGCGGCTTGCGCCTGTACCGCTTGTGCCCGGCCGATCTCGCCGCCGTCAGCAGTCACCGCGCTGTTGAGCGCCATGTTCTGCGGTTTGAATGGCACCACGGCAACGCCCTGGCGGGTTGCCCAGCGGCACAGCGCCGTCACCAGCGTGCTTTTGCCGGCGTCGGAGGTGGTGCCCTGCACCATTAATGTGGTCATGCTGGTTGGTTTTCCATAGAGCGGTCCAGGGCAAAGGCTTGCAGGGCTTGCTCAAGGCGCACTTCATCGGCGGCGTTGGCGGGCAGGCCGAAACGCAGGCTGCTGTTGTGCGCGAAGAGGCGCAGGAGAATGCCGCGGCGGGCCATGAACTCGTGCAGCGCGGCGGCCTGTTCGGTGATCAGCCACTGAAACAGTGCGCAGCCGCCCTGCGGTTTGAAGCCGTGCCGCTCAAGTAGCGCAGCCAATCGTTCGCTGGCCTCGTCGCTGCGGATGCGCTGGCGGGTATGGCCTTCGGTGTCGCGCAGACAAGCCTGCCCCAGCACCCGCGTCGGTCCGCTAACTGCCCAGGGCCCGACCTGTTCGGCCAGCAACCGGAGCAACTTGCGCTCGGCCAGCACGAACCCCAGCCGCACACCGGCCAGACCGAAAAACTTGCCGAACGAGCGCAGTACGATCAAACCCACTTGATGCGCATGCGGGGCAAGGCTCAACTGCGGCGTGTTGTCCATGAACGCTTCGTCGACCACCAGCCAGCCGCCGCGCTGGGCCAGCCGTGCGTGCCAGTCGAGCAGGCGCGCCGGGGTCAGGTTCAGGCCTGTTGGATTGTTCGGATTGACCACCACCAGCACGTCGAGGCTGTCGAGAAAGAAGTCGACTTCCTGCTCCAGCACCTCACGCACGCTATAGCCGCTGCGCCGCCAGGCTTCGGCATGTTCGGCATAACACGGCGACAGCACGCCGACCTTGCCGGCCCTACGCAAACGCGGCAGCAACTGAATGGCCATCTGCGAACCGGCCACCGGCAACACCTGGCTGGCGCCGTAGTAATCGCAGGCGGCCTGCTCCAGGCCGTCATCGTTTTCCGGCAAACGCGCCCAGGCCCGCAGCGGGATGTCCGGGACCGGAAACGGCCACGGCGCCAGGCCCGTAGACAGGTCGAGCCAGTCTTCTTCCGCGATGCCGTATTCGAGCGCCGCCCTGCGCAACCGGCCACCGTGCTCAAGCATAGAATTCAGCCCCCACGCAGAGAATCAGCAGCCATAACCATACCCCGCGCTGGACCAATTGCCAGCCGCGATCAATGGAATCGGCATCCGCCGGCGCGCCCTCGCCCAGTTGCGGACGCTCGTGCAGCTCGCCGTGGTAAATCGCCGGGCCACCCAGCTCGACGCCCAAGGCACCCGCGCCAGCGGCCATCACCGGGCCGGCGTTCGGGCTGTCCCATTTCGGCGCCTGGGTGCGCCAGCATTTCAACGCCAGTCGGGTTTTGCCGAGCAAGGCGTAGGTCAACGCCACCAGCCGTGCAGGAATGTAGTTGAGGACGTCGTCGATTTTTGCCGCTGCCCAGCCGAAACGCTCGAAGCGTTCGTTGCGATAGCCCCACATCGCGTCGAGCGTATTGCTCAGACGATAGAGCACCACGCCCGGCGCACCGGCCACGGCAAACCAGAACAGCGCGGCGAACACTGCATCGCTGCCGTTTTCCAGCACCGACTCGGTGGCGGCGCGGGCGACGGCGGTGCTGTCCAGCTCATCGGTCTGACGGCTGACCAGATAACCCACACGCTTGCGCGCCTCCTCTAGATCATCGGCGCGCAAAGCCTTGGCCACCGGCTCGACGTGCTCACCCAGGCTGCGCATGCCGAGGGCGCAATACAGCGCAAGAATCTCGACGATCCAGCCCACATACGGCGCCCAGGAAAACGCGGTGGCCAGCAGGGTCAGCGGCAACACCGCGATCACCCACGCGGTGACGCCATGGCTGCGCCAACCACGACCAGCGCTATTGAAACGTTGCTCGATGCGCCCGGCGAAATTGCCGAACGCCACCAGCGGATGCCAGCGTTTCGGTTCACCCAGCAGCGCATCCAGCGCAACCGCGGCGGCACTCAGCAACGCCACACTCATTGACTCACTCCCCAGAAATTTTCGTACAGCAGCTCATTCAGCGGACGCGCCTGCGCCCACCCTTCGAGTACCAGCATCGGCGCCGGATAGAATGCCTTGACCGGCCCCAGACAAAGCACCGCCAGCGGCTTGGCCCCGTCCGGCAGTTTCAGCAGATCGGCCAGCGCCTGCGGTTCGAACAGCGACACCCAGCCCATGCCCAGGCCTTCGGCACGCGCGGCCAGCCACAGGTTCTGGATTGCGCAGGACAGCGACGCCATGTCCATTTCCGGCAGCGTGCGACGACCGAAAATATGCCGCTCGCGATCGTCCATCAACGCCGCGACCAACACTTCGGCGCAGTCGTTGATGCCTTCGACCTTGAGCTTCATGAATTCGTCACTGCGCTCGCCGAGGGCTTCGGCGGTGCGCACGCGCTCCTCTTCAACAAGGTTCTGGATCTGGCCACGTAGCGCGCGGTCGCTGATACGGATGAAGCGCCACGGCTGCATCAGGCCGACGCTCGGCGCCTGATGCGCGGCTTCAAGCAATCGTCGCAACACGTCAGGCTCGACCGTACCGCCGCTGAAGTGGCGCATGTCGCGGCGTTCGGCGATGGCGCGGTAGACCGCTTCGCGCTCGGCGTCAGTGAAGGCGTTGTCGGTCATGGCACCAACAGTGCGGCAATCGCCGACGGATTCGACGGGAAGTAAAAATGTACGTACGAGGCGGTCATCCGCCCTTGCCGGTACACCGCTTCTGCGCCGCGCCCCCCATTGGGGCTGTGGCCACGGGCAATCGGCGTCAGTTCGGTGGTGGTCAGGGAATGGTGATAGGTGTGGCCGCGCAACAGGCCTTCCGGCAGGTCGACCTCTTGCAGCGCCAGCGCGGCGAGGCGCTTTTGCATCACGGCGTCGCCACTCAACAGGCCGACCAGCTCCGCGCGGGTGCCTTCGACATCGGTCAGCGAGTCGAGCAAGTACAGCATGCCACCGCACTCGGCGAGCAACGGTTTGCCGGCCGCGTGGTGCGCGCGGATCGCTTTGAGCATGTCGGCGTTCTGCGACAAGGTTACGTGGTGCAATTCCGGATAACCGCCGGGCAGGTACAAGCTGTCGGCGTCGGGCAATTGCGCATCGCGGATCGGCGAGAAGAAACTCAGCTCCGCCCCCATCGCTCGCAACAGATCGAGACTGGCGCCGTAGGTGAAGGCAAAGGCTTCGTCGCGGGCGACGGCAATTCGCACGCCTTCGAGCAGCTTTTCGGTCTCAACGATTTTTGGTGCGGCGAATTCCACGGCCGGTGGCAGCGCTACCTCGCAAGTGCCGGCCAGTGCTTCGGCGGCGGCGTCGAGACGTACGTCGAGGTCATTCAGTTCGCTGGCCTGCACCAGGCCGAGATGGCGGCTTGGCAGTTCGATCCCGGTTTCCCGGGACAACGCGCCGTACCAGCGCAGGCCTTCAGTGAGGCTGCCTTCCAGCAACTGCGCATGGCGCACGGTACCGACGCGGTTGGCCAGCACGCCGGCGAACGGCAGGTCCGGCTGATAGCGCGCCAAACCCAGAGCCAAAGCGCCGAAGGTCTGCGCCATGGCCGTGCCGTCGATCACGCCGAGCACCGGCACGCCGAAATGCCGCGCCAGATCGGCGCTCGACGGCGTACCGTCAAACAAACCCATCACGCCTTCGATCAGGATCAGATCGGCTTCGGCGGCGGCTTCCCACAACAGGCGACGACTTTCCTGCTCGCCGACCATCCACATGTCCAGTTGATAGACCGGCGCACCGCTGGCGCGCTCGAGGATCATCGGGTCGAGAAAGTCCGGGCCGCATTTGAACACGCGGACCTTGCGCCCCTGATTGCGATGCAGACGGGCCAGCGCGGCGGTGACGGTGGTCTTGCCCTGACCGGAAGCCGGCGCGGCGATCAGAACCGCCGGGCAGTGACGTGGTTGATTCAAAGTTCGACGCCTTTCTGCGCTTTGATACCGGCTTGGAAGGCGTGTTTGATCATGCCCATTTCGGTGACGGTGTCGCCCATCTCGATCATTTCCGGCTTGGCAGCGCGACCGGTGACGATCACATGCTGCATCGGCGGACGGGCCTGCAGATCGCTGAGCACCTGATCCAGATCGAGGTAACCGTGCTTGAGGGCGATGTTCAGTTCATCGAGCACCACCAGACCGATCGACGGATCACGCAGCAGTTCGCGGGAGACTTCCCAGGCCGCTTCGGCGGCGGCGATGTCGCGCTGGCGGTCCTGGGTTTCCCAGGTGAAGCCTTCGCCCATCACATGAAAACGTACTTGTTCAGGGAAGCGGCGGAAGAACAGCTCTTCGCCGGTGCTGTTGCGACCCTTGATGAACTGCACCACGCCGCACTGCATGCCGTGGCCCATGGCGCGGGCGAGCATGCCGAATGCCGAACTGCTCTTGCCTTTGCCATTGCCGGTGAGCACCAGCACCAGCCCGCACTCGTCTGGCGAATTGGCGATGCGTTCGTCGATCACCGCTTTTTTGCGCTGCATGCGCGCCAGGTGGCGCTCGTCGCGTTCGGGGGAATCAGTCATGGGGGAGCTCTCCGTTGAGGCTGGATAACGGCGGGCAGGCACAAGAATAGACGGCAACAAGCCTGGCATCGCCCACCGTGATGCCGCTGGATGGATCAGGCCGGTCTCCGGGCTCATGAGCGGCTGGTGCCTGGCTGCGCGCCTTCCCGCTGTTAAGCAGTGGCATCAGACGCAGCTTTTACTCATTTACCGTTGCGGGGGCAGCGCCGGGATCGTGAGGGTTCTTCGCTCGAAGACCCGCCTCACCGGCTTCCCTGTTTCACTCTGTCGACATGCGCCACAGAGCACCTGAAACAAGCCGCGAAGGTTAGAGGGTTGGGGGTGGAGCGTCAATTGAAGAGGGGCTTGTGCGGCGAATAACTGCCGCCGATCAATTAACTGACGCCAATCTTGTGCCACACTGCCATGAGTGATATCAAAGAGCCATGCCTTTTGACTGCAGAGAGCACATCACAATAACAAGGGAGAGCACCATGCAAGGCATGATCATCAGCAATCCGCGGCTGGAATTCCTGCGCCCGGTGCTGGAACGCTGGTTTGACTGTATCGACCGCTACAACGCCGTGCGCGGCGACAATGACACACCTTATTGGCACGACGAAAAAGCCAACCTCGGCCTGCTGTCGGCCGCTGCGTGGATGGCCGAACTGGTCACCCTGCGCGACACTGCCACCCGCAAACAGAATGAAGAAGGCGAGCGCAACGCCCGCGCCGATTTGTTTATTGCTGGCGCCGAGGATCGCGCCTTCATTCAGGCGACCCAACGCTGGCCGCGCGTCACCAGCCTGAATCTGACGCAGGCCCTGGCGGATATCACCAGCGACGCCAGGCGCATCAGCTACGCCAGCGACCTGAAACTCGGCTGCCTGTTCGTCGCCCCGCAAAAAGCCCAGCACAGCGCCAGCCCGGAAGAGTTGCAGGACATGGTCGACGACCTGCAAAAGGAACACACCTGCGCCGTCGCCTGGTACTTTCCCTACGCCTACCGCAAATTGCGCAGCGAAGCCGGCAACTATCACCCCGGCGTTGCCGTGCTGTTCAAGGAAGCTCGCGGCTGAGGGTTGAACCATCGGGCTTGTGCGCTTCTCTATGTTTAGGAATGCATTCATAGGGAAGATCAGCAATGCGCAAGCCCCAGTTCGTTTTCGTCATCATGATCGCCGGAGGGCTCGCCGCCTGTGGTGAATCCTCCAGCCTGCAAGTCTCCGACGGCACCGGTCCGTCACCGAAACTGCCCGAACCGAACAAGACCCTGATCCCGACGGTGAACATCGCCCCGGCCATTGGCTGGCCGGCCGGCGCGAAGCCGACGGCAGCGGCAGGCACTCAGGTGGCGGCTTTCGCCGAAAATCTCGATCATCCGCGCTGGCTCTACGTACTGCCGAACGGCGATGTACTCGTGGCAGAAACCAACGCCCCGCCAAAACCGGACGACAGCAAGGGCATTCGTGGCTGGGTGATGAAAAAAGTCATGGGCCGCGCGGGTGCCGGCGTGCCCAGCCCGAACCGCATCACCCTGCTGCGCGATGCCGATCACGATGGCGTGGCCGAGACCCGCACGGTGTTCCTGCAGAACCTCAACTCGCCATTCGGCATGACCTTGGTCGGCAACGATCTGTACGTGGCCGATACCGATCGCCTGCTGCGCTTCAACTACGAGCCCGGCGCGACCGAAATCAAGAGCCAGCCGATCAAGGTCGTGGATTTGCCGGGCGGCACGCTCAACCATCACTGGACCAAGAACGTCATCGCCAGCAAAGACGGCAGTAAGCTGTACGTCACCGTCGGCTCGAACAGTAACGTCGGCGAAAACGGTCTCGATCAGGAAGAAGGCCGCGCGGCGATCTGGGAGGTGGACCGCGCCACCGGCAATCACCGGATCTTCGCCTCGGGCATCCGCAACCCCAACGGCCTGGCCTGGGAGCCGCAAAGCGGTGCGCTGTGGACCGCCGTGAACGAGCGCGACGAAATAGGCAGCGATCTGGTGCCGGACTACATCACTTCGGTCAAGGACGGTGCCTTCTATGGCTGGCCGTTCAGCTACTACGGCCAGCACGTTGATGTGCGCGTCGAACCACAGCGACCGGACATGGTGGCCAAGGCCATCGCTCCCGACTACGCCGTCGGCCCGCACACCGCATCACTGGGCCTGACCTTCGCCGAAGGCAACCGCCTGCCGGCGCAGTTCAAAGAAGGCGCATTCATCGGTCAGCACGGCTCGTGGAACCGCAAACCGCATAGCGGTTATAAGGTGATCTTTGTGCCGTTTGCCGCCGGCAAGCCGAGCGGAACGCCAGTGGACGTGCTGACCGGTTTCCTCGACAAGGACGAGAACGCGCTGGGCCGCCCGGTCGGCGTGGTGATCGACCAGCAAGGTGGATTGCTGGTGGCGGATGATGTGGGGAACAAGGTGTGGCGGGTTTCAGCGACCCGTTAATCTATTGCAGGCATAAAAAACCCGTGGGAGCCATTCAGCTGCCACGGGTTTTTATGTATCTGGACTACGGGTTATGCGCCAGATGCTCTGGCTGCAGAACGCGCTTGGCGCTCAGATAGGCTTTCTGCCAATACGCTTTCGACAGGCTGTCCAGCTTCACCGTGCCGCCGGTGGCGGGCGCATGAACGAAGCGCCCTTCCCCGACATAGATCCCCGCATGACTGACCTGTGAGCCGCCATTGGTGGCGAAGAAGATCAGGTCGCCAGTCTGCAGCCCTTCCTTGCCGACATTCGGCGCCTGCATGACGATCATCTCGCGGGTTGAACGCGGCAGGCTGATGCCGGCGGCATCGCGGTAGACAAAACCGATCAGGCCACTGCAATCGAAGCCCGAATCCGGCGTATTGCCACCCCAACGATAGGGCGTACCCACCAGCCCGAGCGCGCGAAACAGCACGTCTTCGGCAGCGGGTGAAAAGGCCTGGGAGGATCCGAACACGATCGGAGCGCGAACCACCGGCGCAGGCGGCGGAGTGCGGCTGGCGCAGGCGCTGAGCAGCGCTGCGAAGAACATCAGGGCAAAGCGGGCCGACATCGTCATTTGCAGAACATCCTGATCTGGCTGCGGCTTTGACTGCCGATTCGATAGAAAACAAAACCGCCTGCGTTGGGACGCAGGCGGTTTGCCATCAATATAGATCAGGATTCTAGCGGCTACGCGGCAAACTTCAAGTAAGACTTTAACTTCACCTTGTAAAGTTTAGGTCTATTGCGTCAGAAGGGCCGCTTTGTCGCCACGAGCGTAGCGACAATCGAGTGATTACTTGCGAGCAGTAACCACGGTCGGAGCGTTCGCCAAAGCGCGTTTGGCTTCGATGAAGGTCTTGCTCCAGTAGCTGTCGCCCAGGCTGTCGATGCGAACACCGCCGCTGCGACGAGAGCTGGAATGGATGAACTGGTTGTCGCCCAGGTAGATCCCGGCGTGGCTGACACGACCGCGACGACCATTGGTGGCGAAGAACAGCAGGTCGCCCGGCTCGAGGTTGCTGCGCGAAACCAGCGGCGCATCAACGTTGATCATTTCGCGGGTGGAGCGCGGCAGGTTCATGCCCGCTTCTTCGCGGAACAGGTAGCCGATGAAACCGCTGCAATCGAAACCGGCTTCAGAGGTACCGCCGAAACGGTAACGGGTACCGATCAGGGACATGCCGCGTTCGAGGATGCTGTCGGCCAGAACCGGAAGCTGGTAAGGCTTCTTGCCGTTGAAGTCGGCGAGTTCTTTTTCGGTGTCCAGCTCTTCCTGGTAAATAACGGAAGACTGGGCGGTGGCAGAATTTTTAGCCTGTTGTTGCTGCTCTTGATTAACAGGTGAATGAGCAGCGCAACCGAACAACAGGGTGACGAGTGCGAGAGGCACGAGGGGTGCGAAGCGCTTTAGCATGGGCACGACCGTGGCTGATAGTTGTAAAGAAGCCGAGACTATGCCCGCTATCAGCCTCATTTGCAAATTCAATCGATCTTTTTGTGACTTCCCGGTTTCTCGGTAACATCTAAGCGCTTAAGCCTATTTGAATGGAGACGCGGCCTGTGCAACCCACAGGAAAGCGGGTTTTCTGGCGCCTGAAATATGCCAAAACCGGCTGAAAGCCCCGGTTTTACCAGCCCAGGGTTTCTTTCAGGAAGGGAATGGTCAGCTTGCGCTGAGCCTGCAAAGAGGCCTGATCGAGCTGCTCCAGCAGATCGAAAAGCGCGCTCATACTGCGGGTACCGCGAGTCAAAATAAAATGCCCAACCTCGTCAGTCAGGTGCAGACCGCGACGTGAAGCACGCAGTTGCAGGGCACGCAATTTGTCTTCGTCGGAGAGCGGACGCATCTGGAAGATCAGCGCCAGGGTCAGCCGTGATTTCAGGTCAGCCAGTTTGATCGGCAGTTCACGGGGTGAAGTGGACGCCGCAATCAGCAGACGCCGACCGCTGTCACGCAGACGGTTGAACAGATGAAACATTGCCTCTTCCCAGTCCGCCTTGCCGGCAATCACCTGCAAGTCGTCCAGACAGACCAGTTCGTACTGTTCGAGGTTGTCGAGAATTTCGATGCCGCGATCCATCAACTCGGCCAGCGGCAGGTACACCGCCGGTTCACCCATCTGTTCGAAGCGCAGGCACGCGGCCTGCAACAGATGCGTACGCCCTACTCCGTGCTTGCCCCACAGATAGATCAGGCTTTCGGTCCAGCCGGCGTCGGCTTCGCATAGACGCTCGACATAGCCGAGTGCAGCGGCATTGGCGCCTGGGTAGTAGTTGATGAAGGTGGCGTCGTCACGCAGACGCACACCTAGGGGCAGCTGAATCGGTTTCATGCTGACTGAACAGTTCCCAAGGAACCGTTAGTGGCCTCTGTGTAAAGTGAGCGAAGTTTATACCCGTGAAGCGGAGCGCACAATGCGACAGACCCCAAGCAAAATCAAAGGTTTGCGTTAACGTGCTGGTTTTATGACAGTTTCTTTGGCGCCATGGCCTGCAGGAGACGGGCCAACCCGGTAATCCACCGGACGGCCCGCGCTTCACGATTACAACTCCGGCTCATCCACCCCGCTATAAATCTCGGAATCCTTGTACAGATCGTGGACATGCCGCACCAGCACCATGATCACCGCCGCCACCGGCAATGCCAGTAGCACACCGGTGAAGCCGAACAGCTCGCCACCGGCCAGAATCGCGAAGATCACCGCCACCGGATGCAGACCGATCCGGTCCCCCACCAGCAAAGGCGTCAGCACCATGCCTTCCAGCGCCTGACCGACCATGAACACCGCGACGATTCCGATCATCGGATACAGATCGCCACCGAACTGAAACAACCCGGCAATCAACGCCGCACCGATGCCGATCACGAACCCCATGTACGGCACAATCGCCGCCAGCCCCGCGATCAGACCGATCAACAGGCCCAGCTCCAGGCCGACAATCATCAGACCGGCCGCATAGATCACGCCCAGCGCCAGCATCACCAGCAATTGCCCGCGCACGAACGCGCCCAGCACTTCATGGCATTCACCCGCCAGCGCCACCACTCGCTCTTCACGATCACGGGGCAACAGGCCGCGGATCCTGGCCATCATCACGTCCCAGTCGCGCAGCAGGTAAAAGCTCACCACAGGGATCAGCACCAGATTCGCCAACCAGCCGATCAGCGCCAGGCTTGAGGCCGTCGCCTGACTCAACACCACCCCGACGATGTCAGTGGTCTGGCCCATGTGTTCGCTGATCGCGGCTTTGACCTTGTCGAACTTCCAGAAGCCGTCGGACAGCCCCAGCTTCGATTGCGCCCATGGCACGGCGGTGTGTTGCAACCAGTCGAGCATTTGCGGCGCCAGTTCATACAGCCGCAGCAATTGCTTGGCGAGCATCGGCACCAGCACCAGCAACAGCGCGGTGACGATCAGGGTGAACAAGGCGAACACCGTGATCACACCCCAGGTGCGGGACAGCCCCAGGCGCTCCAGACGATCAACGAGCGGATCGAACAGATACGCGAGCAGCAGCGCCACTAGAAACGGCGTGAGGATCGGATGCAGCAACCAGACGAACGCGCAAAGCAGGAGCACCCCACCGAGCCAGAACCAACGCCGCGTATCGGCCATGTAACACTCCATTGCTTATATATAAGAAAGAAAACCTACCAGCGAAACCGCAAGGACGGCGCCGCCGGTGTCGGTGTCGGCGCCGCCGGTGTCGGTGTCGGCGCAGCAACTGGCGGCGAACCGGCGACCGCAGGCTGAGGCGCAGCGACCGGAGCCGGCGCCTCGGCCGGCAGTTCCTGCAACTTCGCCAGCGACAATTGCGCTCGCAATTGATCGGCACTGCCGTTGACCCGATACAGAATGCGATCGGCATCGACACTCTGCAGACGCACGCCGAACGGTTCGAGTAACCGCAGCAGCGCCGCGTAGTGCTCCAGATTCATGCCCTGCACTTCCAGGGTCTGCTGGCCGGACGCGCCCGGCTTGGCAACAAAGCGAGGTGCCAGACGTTCAGCGACCGCCAGCATCACCGCATCGGTCACGGCAGCCTGATCCGCGCCCTGCACGTTGCCCGCCTCTTTTTTATCGCCCAGCCACAGTTGCCATTTAGCCTGCCATTGTCCGCCTTCTTCGCGGGCATGCACGGCGAGCAAGGCGTCAGCGCTGTAGCGCTCGGAAGCGTTGCGCAACGGCGCTGGGTCAGCACCCTCAAGCGCCGGCGCCGTGGCGACCAATTGCTCGCTCAAGTCCGCCAACGGCAGTCGCAACGGCAAGCCACGATGCTGGGCCGCACGGCGCAACGGCGCGGCACTGGCCTGACCGTCGCCCACCAGGCTCGAGCCTTCGCTCGAATCGTTCAGCCACCAGCTCAGGATCGAGGGCCGATTGGCGCCCCACAGCGCCAGCCCGGCGCGGCGCAACGCCTGTTCGGTGGTTCCCGGATCGAAATCGACTTTCAGCACTTCCGGCGGCCCGGCATCGAAACCGAACTGACTGATAATCTGCTGCGGATCCTTGCGAACCGGCGCCAGCCCCGGATTTTGCGAGGCTTTCGGGTCACCGGTCAGGCGCAACACCAGCGTATCCAGTGCGGCCTGGGTCGCGCGATCGCGCTCCTCTGGCGACTGGCCAGTGACCGGTTCGCGCACCTGATAGAGACCTTTGAGATTTTCGGCCTGACTCGCCAGGCTGATCAGAGACAAACCACCCACTAACAGCAATTTACACAAACCCATGGAGAATTCCCGTCGACAAGAGCGGCTGGAACAGGCCGCGTGTACCGTTCTGCAAGCCTGTGACCACAGGCCGTCGCAAAACATTCACACGCGGTCGGTAAGTTTTTGCACAGTCCTAACGATAGACGGTTCCTTATACAGGCACCCGTGATGTCGCCCACAGCGTCAATTGCAAAATTTTTCCACCGATATGCCCCTGCCCGTCGGCGTGAGGATGGCCGCTGCCCCTCAAGCCTGATAAAATCGCGCGCCTTCGCAGACCGGCAACAGCCGGGCACCCCGAACTCCGCGTGAGGCAATCGCCCCCTGTCGGATTCGGCGTTCCCGCTGAACTCGGTCGTTACCCCTGAATCCCCTCCCCTAAAGGCCTGGATCATGAGCAAGCAACCCTCCCTGAGCTACAAGGACGCCGGTGTAGACATCGACGCCGGTGAAGCATTGGTCGAACGCATCAAGAGCGTCGCCAAGCGCACTGCGCGCCCGGAAGTCATGGGCGGCCTGGGCGGTTTCGGCGCCCTCTGCGAGATCCCGGCCGGTTACAAGCAGCCGGTGCTGGTTTCCGGTACTGACGGCGTCGGCACCAAACTGCGCCTGGCGCTGAACCTGAACAAGCACGACAGCATCGGCCAGGACCTGGTCGCCATGTGCGTCAACGATCTGGTGGTGTGCGGCGCCGAGCCGCTGTTCTTCCTCGACTACTACGCCACCGGCAAGCTGAACGTCGACGTAGCGGCCACCGTGGTTACCGGTATCGGTGCAGGCTGCGAACTGGCTGGCTGCTCGCTGGTCGGCGGCGAAACCGCTGAAATGCCTGGCATGTACGAAGGCGAAGACTACGACCTGGCCGGCTTCTGCGTCGGCGTCGTGGAAAAAGCCGAAATCATCGACGGCTCGAAAGTCGCCACCGGTGACGCCCTGATCGCCCTGCCATCGTCCGGCCCGCACTCCAACGGTTACTCGCTGATCCGCAAGATCATCGAAGTGTCCGGTGCCGATATCGAAACCGTTCAGCTCGACGGCAAGCCGCTGACCGAACTGCTGATGGCCCCGACCCGCATCTACGTGAAGCCGCTGCTCAAGCTGATCAAGGACACCGGCGCGGTCAAGGCCATGGCCCACATCACCGGTGGCGGTTTGCTCGACAACATCCCGCGCGTTCTGCCAAAAGGCGCTCAGGCCGTGGTTGACGTGGCCAGCTGGAACCGCCCGGCCGTCTTCGACTGGCTGCAAGAGAAAGGCAACGTCGACGAAACCGAAATGCACCGCGTGCTGAACTGCGGCGTGGGCATGGTGATCTGCGTGGCTCAGGAGCACGTTGAAGTTGCGCTGAACACCCTGCGTGACGCCGGCGAGCAGCCTTGGGTCATCGGTCAGATCGCTGCCGCTGCCGAAGGCGCGGCCCAGGTCGAACTGAAGAACCTCAAGGCTCACTGATGTCCCAGACCTGTGATGTCGTGGTGCTGTTGTCCGGCACCGGCAGTAACTTGCAGGCCCTGATCGACAGCACGCGGACCGGCGACAGCCCGGTCCGCATCGCTGCGGTGATTTCCAACCGCGCCGACGCCTACGGCCTGCAACGCGCCAGTGACGCGGGTATCGCCACCCGCTCGCTGGATCACAAGGGATTCGAGGGCCGCGAGGCCTTCGATACCGCTCTGATCGAACTGATCGACGAATTCAATCCCAAACTCGTGGTACTGGCCGGCTTCATGCGCATTCTCAGCGCTGACTTCGTCCGTCACTACCAGGGTCGCCTGCTCAACATCCACCCGTCGCTACTCCCCAAATACAAAGGGTTACACACTCATCAGCGCGCGCTGGAAGCCGGCGACGCCGAACACGGCTGCTCCGTGCACTTCGTCACCGAGGAACTCGATGGCGGACCACTGGTCGTACAGGCAGTAATACCGGTAGAGTTGCACGATTCGCCGCAAAGTCTGGCGCAGCGGGTTCACGCTCAGGAACACCTGATCTACCCGATGGCCGTACGCTGGTTCGCCGAAGGACGGCTGAGCCTCGGCGAGCAAGGTGCTTTACTGGATGGCCAGTTACTCGGGGCCAGCGGTCACTTGATTCGAAACTAGGAGATTTTATGCGTCGCGCCCTGCTCTTCGCTTGCGCTCTGCTCGCCCTGCCTTTTGCCCAGGCGGCAGACCTTCAACCGTTCTCCGCCAGCTACACTGCCGACTGGAAACAGCTGCCCATGAGCGGCACCGCCGAGCGCAGCCTGACCAAACAGGCCAACGGCGTCTGGAAGCTCAGCTTCAAAGCCTCGATGATGATTGCCAGCCTGTCCGAGGAAAGCACCCTGACCCTGGACAAGGACACCCTGCTGCCACAGTCCTACCACTTTGAACGCGGTGGTCTGGGCAAGGCGAAAAAGGCTGACCTGGACTTCGACTGGGCCAACAAGCTGGTGACCGGCACCGACCGCGGCGACGCGGTGAAAATCCCGCTCAACCGCGGCATGGTCGACAAATCCACCTATCAACTGGCGCTGCAGCATGACGTGGCCGCCGGCAAAAAAAGCATGAGCTATCAGGTTGTCGATGATGGCGAAGTCGATACCTACGACTTCCGCGTGCTCGGTTCGGAAAAAGTCGAAACCAAGGCCGGCCAGATCGATGCGATCAAGGTCGAGCGCGTCCGCGATCCGACACAAAGCAAGCGCATCACCGTCCTGTGGTTCGCCAAGGACTGGGATTACCTGCTGGTTCGCCTGCAACAGGTCGAAACCGACGGCAAGGAGTACAACATCATGCTCCTCGACGGCACGGTCAACGGCAAGACGGTCAAAGGCAGCTGATCCAACGCAAATCAAAAAGCCCCGCAAACGCGGGGCTTTTTTTCGCCTGTCGAACGCTGATCAGACCGAGAACCTGGCGACCATGCTGTTCAGGCCCACCGCCAGCCGCGACAACTCCTGACTCGCGGCGCTGGTCTGATTGGCCCCTGCAGACGTCTGCATCGCCAGGTCACGGATGTTCATCAGGTTGCGATCAACTTCCCGCGCCACGGCCGCCTGCTCTTCCGACGCACTGGCAATCACCAGATTGCGCTCGTTGATCAAGGTAAACGCCGAAGCGATTTCCTCCAGCGCAACGCCGGCGGCCTTCGCCAGCTCCAGCGTCGAGCGCGCCCGAACGTTGCTCTGCTGCATCGAGCTGACCGCCGAATCGGTGCCCTGCTGGATGCCGCCGATCATCTGCTCGATTTCCTGGGTCGACTGCTGAGTGCGATGGGCCAGCGCCCGCACTTCGTCCGCCACCACCGCAAAACCCCGTCCGGCATCCCCCGCCCGCGCGGCTTCGATCGCCGCGTTCAACGCCAGCAGATTGGTCTGCTCGGCAATCGAGCGAATCACATCCAGTACTTTGCTGATGCTGTAGACCTTCTGTGCCAGATCCTCCACCTGCGCGGCATTCGCCGTGACATCGTCCGCCAGCAGCTCGATGGACGAGACGGTCTGCTGGACCTGCTCGCGGCCATGCTGGGCAATGCGATCAGACTCACGGGAAGCCTCGGAAGTCGCGACGGCATTGCTCGCCACCTCTTCCACGGCAGCGGTCATCTGATTGACCGCCGTGGCCGCCTGTTCAATTTCCAGACTCTGCTGGTGCAGCCCCCGCGTCGCGTCTTCGGTAACACAGCTCAATTCTTCCGAAGCCGAGGCCAGTTGACTGGAGGACTCCGAGATCTGGCGGATAGTGTCGCGCAGGTTGTGCTGCATGCTCTTGAGCGCATGCAGCAGCCGCGCCGGTTCGTCCTTGCCGGAAATGCTGATATCCCCGGTCAGGTCGCCACCGGCCACCACTTCCGCAACACTGAGTGATTGCGACAGCGGCAGCACGATGCTGCGGGTCAGCAACAACGCCAGGGCGACGGTAATCAGCGCGGTGATGCCGATCATCACCCCGACCCACACCCGCGAGTTAGTGAACACCAAACGTGCGGCCTCAGTGGCGAGGTTGGCGTTGTGCTTGTTCAGCTCGACCAGTTCACGCAGGGTCACCGCAATTTCATCCGCCAGCGGGCTCATCTGCCCGTTGAGAATGGCGGCCGCCTCCTCCACTCGTCCCTGAGCGGATAACGTCATCACCTGCGCCTGAAGCTCCAGGTACTTGTGTTCGGCAACCTTGAAGCGGTCGAACAGCGCGCGCTCTTCGGGTAATGCGATCAGGATGTCGTAACGTTGCTGGGCTTCACTCAGCACACCGCGCAAATCATCGAGCTTGGCCACGTTCTGATCCAGCGCCTGCGGATCGCGATTGAGCAACAGGCGCATGGTCAGCGCACGCAGGCGCAGCATGTCCTGGCTCATCTCGCCCACCGCCATCACGCTGGGCAACCAGTTGTTGTCGACCTCGTCGGACTGCGCGCGCATGTTTGACATCTGCAACAGTGCGAACGCCCCAAGGGCAAACACCATCAGCGCCAGCACCCCGAAACCCAGCCCGGCCCGGGGTGCAATATTGAGACTACGGATACTCATTGCTCTGGTTCCTTCCAAAAGCGCTGCATCAACCCTGCAGCTGGTTGCTCTAGAAGGTATCGGCCCTTGTAAAAAATGCGTAAGACCAAAACGCGATATCAAAAGGCCTTGATCCTACGAACCGTCGGCATTAACGATTCAGCGCAGGTTGACCGGACTTGAGCGCTGTTCGCGGCAAGATCGCGAGGAAGTTGTCCCGTGCGACTTTTTTCGCGACTGCCTCAGGCAAGGCGTCGAGAAACGGCTTGAAGCTATGAATTTCCTTACCGAGTTTGTTGAATCGCCCGACCACGTCCGAACCAATCATGAAGCGATCCGGATAGCGCTCCACCAGTTGCACCCACTCGGCTCGCGGCTGTTCCTTTTCATCCAGCAGATAAGGCGTCAGCAGGCTCCACGACAGATCGATGAACAGGTTCGGGTATGTCTCCAGCATTCGCGTCAGGGTCGGCAGCAGAAAATCCAGCTGGGTCTGATGACGATGGATCTCGGCACTGGTGCCGGCATGGGCCCAAATGAACCGGGTGTGCGGATGATTACGCAGCGGCTCTTCGATTTCCTTCAGGTACAGCGGATTCTTCTCACGCTTGGAGGTGATGTTGGAATGCAGCATCACCGGCAGATCGTTTTCGGCGGCCAGGTGATAGATGCGGGTCATGGCTTCATTATTGGCGCGTGGCGTGTCGCCGGAGGTGAGTGCCGTGAGATCGTCGTGACGGGTGAAGACCTCGCCGATGCCCTGCCACAAGCCGGGATACAGATCGAGCATGCGCTGGATGTGCGCGGCGGAGTTCTTGTCGTTGGGGTTGAAGCCTGAAAGAAACGGGTGAAAGGACTGGCGCTGCTCCGGCGTGAGCTTCTGCACCGCGTCGGCGACGATCACGTCCGTCGCGCTGTACCAATAGGCGTCGGCATCATCGCCAGCGTAATAACGCGGGCGCTTCGGCTCGTCTTCGTGCCATTTCTTCGCCACGGGAATGCCGGAAATCATCACATGCTCAATGGAGTTTTCCTTCATGGCCGTGAGCAATTTCGGCATGCCGGCAGTTTCCTGGAAAAAATCCACGTAATGCAGGTGCGCGTCACTGTAGGTGTATTCCCGGGCGCTGGCGGCGCCGGTGAAAACCATCAGGACGGCAAGGCTCAAACGAAACACGGACACAAGCGTTCTCCGGCAGACAGGCATAGCCTAGACCCTCGCCGGGCAACGAGGGTTCACCCGGCAAGAAAGTGGAACGCGCCTGTGTGGGAAATGCTCTATACCTGCAAGGTCTTTTTTGATCGAATCCCTTTTCCTACTGCTTGCGAGGTTCACATGACCGTTACCGTCAATACCGTGTCCGCCGAGGGTTTTCGCCACACCGTTCAGATCGATGAGCATGAGCTGTTTGCCGATGTCCCGACGACTGCCGGCGGTGAAGGCTCGGCTCCCGAGCCGCACGATTACTTCGACGCCGCCCTCGGTGCCTGCAAGGCTCTGACCCTGAAGCTGTACGCGAAGAAAAAGGACATCCCGCTGACCGGCGTCGGCGTTGAGGTCAAACGCGACAACAGCCAGGAGCAGAAAGGCAAATACGCCCTGCACGTGACCCTCACCCTCAAGGGCGTGCTCACCGATGCCCAGCGCGAAGAACTGCTGCGTGTTGCCGACCGCTGCCCGATCCACAAGCTGATGACCACCAGCGAAGTCACCATCGAAACCCACGCACCCGTCGGCTTCGACAGCCAGTAATCACCCCGACGACACCGGCGGGTTATGCTCCACGCATCACCCGCTCAGCCTGGAATGGACCATGGACACCCAACCCCTGATCATCCGCCCGCGCGCCGAAGACGTCGAAGGCCAGCCGATCTTGCGCCCGCTGCCGTCAGCCAAATGCCGCAGCGTCGGGCCTTTCGTGTTTTTCGATCACATGCTCGAAACGGTTTATCCGGCGGGCAAAGGCATGAACATCCGACAGCATCCGCACATCGGTCTGTCGACCCTTACGTATTTGTTCGACGGGCAGATCCAGCACAAGGACAGCCTGGGTTCGGATCAGGTGGTCAGCGCCGGCGATGTCAGCTGGATGACCGCCGGCACGGCGATCGCTCACGTCGAGCGCACGCCCGAACCGCTTTGGGAACAAAGCTTCAAGATGCACGGCCTGCAAATCTGGCTCGCCTCGCCCAGGGACCACGAACAAGGCCCGGGGCATTACAGCCACCACCCGGCCTCGACCTTGCCGGTCAGCGATAACCTCGGTGTACAGATCCGCATGATCGCCGGGTCAGGCTTTTGCCTGGAATCGCCGGTGCCGGTGCTTTCTCCTACGCTGTATGCCGAATTGAAGATGCAAACCGCGACCACACTGCTGATCCCGACCGAGCATGAAGAGCGGGCGCTGTACGTGTTGAGTGGTGATGTGCAGCTGAATGGCGAAGCGGTCGAACCCCATGCACTGGTGGTGTTGCCGACCGGGGAAGAGATGAGCCTGTTCGCCGAAAGCGACAGCCACGCGGTGCTGTTCGGCGGTGCGCCACTGGACGGTCCACGGCGGATCAACTGGAATTTTGTCGCGAGCGATCCGGCGGCGATCGATGAGGCGCGGCGCAAGTGGGCGGCCGGGGATTGGCCGACGGTGCCGTGGGAAGTCGAGCGGATCGAGCTGCCTAAATCGCGCAGCGAGCCGACACCGCTGTAAAGCAACACTCCCACACCAGGCGTGGGAGTGTGTTCAGCCGATTCAGCCCTTGAACACCTCTTCCAGCAAGTCATGCATCGACTTGAACGCACGCGCTGCGGTCTTCGCGTCGTACATCATCTTGCCCGGCACATTGGCGTGCGGATCGGTGAACGAGTGCACCGCGCCGCCGTAGCTCAGCAACTGCCAGTCCACACCAGCAGCGTTCATCTCGTCTTCGAATGCCGGCAACTGCTCTTTCGGCACCAGCGGATCGGAAGCGCCGTGCAGCACCAGCACCGAGCCCTTGATGTTCTTGGCGTCCGCCGGATTCGGCGAATCCAGGGTGCCGTGGAACGACACCGCCGCTTTCACCGAGGCACCGGTGCGAGCCAGATCCAGCGCACAGCAGCCGCCGAAGCAGAAACCGAACACCGCCAGTTTCGAGGTATCGACCGACGCGTCGCCCTGCTTCTGCAATTGTTCGAATGCGGCCTGCATACGCTTGCGCAGCAGCGCACGATCATTCTTCAGTGGCATCATCGCCGCACCGGCCTCATCAGCGTTCTGCGGACGCACGGCCTGGCCGTATACGTCAGCGATCAGCACCACATAACCCTTGGCCGCCACCGATTTGGCGATCTCTTCAGCGCCAGCGCTGACACCCATCCAGTTCGGCGCCATCAGCAGGCCCGGACGCGCGCCCTTGTGCTCGGCGTCAAATGCCAGGCGACCTTCATAAGGCTGGCCGTCAATCTGATAGACCACGGAACGTACAGTGACTTGGCTCATTTCTGACTCCAGATTGGTTGAATTCCAGAATGAAAAAACCCGCCGAAGCGGGTTTTTCTACAGTTTGATCAAGCCGACAGCTCGACCAGCAGCTTGTTCAGACGGCTCACATAAGCGGCCGGGTCTTTCAAGCTGTCGCCCGCCGCCAGGGCGGCCTGGTCGAAGAGGATGTGCGACAGGTCGCTGAAGCGATCTTCGCTGGCCTCGTTGTCGAGCTTCTCGATCAGCGGGTGGCTCGGGTTGAATTCGAAGATAGGCTTCGAATCCGGCACCTTCTGCCCACTGGCTTCAAGGATCTGACGCATTTGCAGACCCAGGTCCTGCTCGCCAATCGCCAGGATGGCCGGCGAATCGGTCAGGCGATGGGAAACCCGGACTTCGGCAACGGAATCGCCCAGTGCGGTTTTCAGACGCTCGACCAGTCCTTCTTTCGACTTGGCGACTTCTTCTGCGGCCTTCTTGTCCTCTTCCGAGTCCAGGTTGCCCAGGTCCAGGTCACCGCGCGCGACGTCGACAAACGTCTTGCCGTCGAATTCGCTGAGGTAGCTCATCAGCCACTCGTCGATACGGTCGGTCAGCAGCAGCACTTCGATGCCTTTCTTGCGGAAGACTTCCAGGTGCGGGCTGTTCTTGACCTGCGCGTAGGTTTCGCCGGTGAGGTAGTAGATCTTGTCCTGACCTTCCTTGGCGCGCGCCAGGTACTCGGCCAGACCGACGATCTGCTCGCCATCGGTGCCGTTGGTCGATGCGAAACGCAGCAGACCGGCAATTTTTTCCTTGTTGGCAAAATCTTCTGCCGGGCCTTCTTTCATGACCTGACCGAAGTTTTTCCAGAAGCCCTTGTATTGCTCAGGCTCGTTCTTCGCCAGTTTTTCCAGCATGTCCAGAACACGCTTGGTCAGCGCCGACTTCATCGAGTCGATGATCGGGTCTTTCTGCAGGATTTCCCGCGACACGTTCAGCGACAGGTCGTTGGAGTCGACCACGCCCTTGATGAAGCGCAGGTACAGCGGCAGGAAGGACTCGGCCTGATCCATCACGAACACGCGCTGCACGTACAGCTTCAGGCCTTTCGGCGCTTCACGCTGGTACAGATCGAACGGTGCGCGGGCCGGCACATACAGCAGCGAGCTGTACTCGAGCTTGCCTTCAACCTTGTTGTGACTCCACGACAGCGGGTTTTCGAAGTCGTGGGCGATGTGTTTGTAGAACTCCTGATATTCCTCGTCCTTGACTTCGGTGCGAGGACGGGTCCACAGGGCGCAGGCGCGGTTGACGGTTTCCCATTCAACTTCAGGCTTCTCTTCGCCTTCGGCCGCGGCCGCTTCTTTCGGCAGCTCGATCGGCAGCGCGATGTGGTCGGAGTACTTCTTGATGATGTTGCGCAGGCGCCAGCCATCGGCAAACTCGTCTTCACCGGATTTCAGGTGCAGGACGATGCGGGTGCCGCGTTCCGGTTTGTCGATGGTGGCGACTTCGAATTCGCCCTCGCCTTTCGACGACCAGTGCACGCCTTCGCTGGCAGCGGTGCCGGCGCGACGGCTGTACACGTCAACTTTGTCAGCAACGATGAAGGCCGAGTAGAAGCCCACACCGAACTGGCCGATCAGGTGCGAATCCTTCTTCTGATCGCCGGACAGGTTTTTCATGAAATCGGCGGTGCCGGATTTGGCGATGGTACCCAGGTGGGTGATCACATCGTCACGATTCATGCCGATGCCGTTGTCTTCGAGGGTGACGGTCTTGGCGTCCTTGTCGAAGCTCACACGGATTTTCAGTTCAGCGCCATCTTCGAGCAGCTCAGGCTTGGCCAGGGCTTCGAAGCGCAATTTGTCGACGGCGTCAGAGGCGTTCGAGATCAATTCGCGAAGGAAGATTTCCTTGTTGGAATACAGCGAATGGATCATGAGGTGCAGCAGTTGCTTCACCTCGGTCTGGAAGCCCAGGGTTTCCTTTTGAGTTTCCACACTCATGGTCATCAAACTCCAATCAGATGGCATTGGCCGCGACCTTGCCGGTCGGCGGCGGGTTGTTCTGTGAGTTGGGGGCGTGCTTCAGGATTTCAAGGGCTCATCGATTTTGAAATGCGCGCGGGCGGTGGCAATCGGTTCGCTTTCGGTGCTTTGCCAGGCCGTGACCGCGACGTTGGCCACCCGCCGGCCCTGACGGCAGACCTGACACCGGGCCCAGGTGTCGCGAAACTGCCCGGCCCGCAGGTAATCGAGGGAGAAATCGATAATTTTCGGTACACCGGGCGCACCGGTGAAAATCAGCAGGTGCAGGGCCGCTGACAACTCCATGAAACCGGCAATCACCCCGCCGTGGATCGCCGGCAATAAAGGGTTACCAATGTTGTCCTTGTTGGCCGGCAGCTTGAACAGCAAGTCATCACCGACCCGCGAACACTCGACACCAATCAGCCCGGCATAGGGAATCAGCTTCAGCAGCGGCGCATAGTCACCCTTCTCGTGTGCCTCTTGCAGTTGCTGCTTGAAATCGTCGCTCATGGGCTTTCTCCCTTGATCGCGCCACCAAAGCCTTTCGTGCCTTTAAGGCCTTTGCCCATGCGCATGAAGGTGCCGACGACATGGGCAATCGGCTGCTCGGGATCATCCTGATAGGCAAAGCCGCGAGCGAAGATCACATCGGTGGTGACTCGATAACATTGGGCGAAGCCAAACACGTCTTTATGTGGCTCGGCGGCGTGCATGTAGTCGATGCGCAGATCGAGGGTCGGGCAGACTTCGAATTCCGGCAGCACGCACAGGGTCGACATGCCGCATGCAGTGTCCATCAGCGAAGTGATCGCCCCGCCGTGGACCACGCCGGTCAGCGGGTTGCCGACGATCTGCGCACTGTACGGCAGCGCCACCGTCAGGCCTTCGTGGCTGGCGCTGTGCACTTTCAATCCCAGTACCTGACAGTGACGCAGGGCCGAGAGAAACCGTGTCGCACGCTCAAAAACGGGGTTTTCGGCCATTTGATAATTACTCTTGTTAGTCGCTGTTCCCGGTAGTGGAAAGAACAGCAAAAGTTCCATTGCGAAACAAACTTATATATCTGAAACAAATGAGGAACTTAACCCTTGGGCGCGAGTTCTTAAGGCCAGTAGTTATTTTCCATAAGGAGAAACACCCCATGCGTAAGACTTTAGCTATTGCCTTGATGTTGACCGCTTCCCTCGGTCTCGCTGCCTGCGATAAAAAATCCGAGGACAAAGCTCAAGATGCCAACCAACATGCTGAACAAGCTCAGCAGAAAATGAACGAAGCTCAGGATAAAGTGAACGACGCGGCGAAAGAAAATGCCGAAGCCGCCAAAGATCAGGCCGAATCGAACGCTGCAGCGCAAGAAGAAGCTGCCAAGAAGCAATAAGCCGCTTCTCGATGGCAAAAAAGAAACCCGCCAAGTGCGGGTTTTCTTTTGCCTGTCATTTTTTGCCAATGCCGCCTTAGAGCAAGACAGTTCTAAAAGTCGGACTAATCATCAGCAACAATGAACACACTAAGCCGACCAGCCAGACCAGACTGCGCAGCGTGGGAATATCCGCCAGGTAGAACCACAAATAGAAAATCCGTGAGATCACGAAGATGATCGCCAATGTATCGATCAGCCATCCCGCCGTCTGCGTGGTATGCGCCATCAGCACGCCAACGGCGAACAGGATGAACGCTTCGATGCTGTTCTGATGTGCCGCCAGCGCCCGGGCCCCGTAACCGCTGAGTTGCGCCTGCTGCTGACGCGGCAGGTGGTTGTTGTAACCGCCCTGCTCTTTCATGGCCTTGCCGACCGGCATACGCGCCACGTAGATCAACAATGCACTGATAAACACACACCAGAACGGAATACTCATCAAGCAGCCTCTTTGTTCGCTTCGGGCAATGGCGCCTCTGTAGGTGTATAGACCATTACATCGAGCACGTCGGAATGAAACTCCCGGCGATACAACACCAGCACCACGCCTGCGCTCATCAACATGAACAGCCACGGGCTGACGAACCACGCCAGCATGCTCATCCCGAAGTAGTAGGAACGCAGACCGAAGTTGAACTGGTTGGCCGCCATCGAAATCACTCGAGCCGCCCGCGAGGCGAACGCCTTGCGCTCCTGCTCCGACACTTGCCGCTCACCGATCATCGGGGCCGAGCCGACCAGAATGGCGGCGAAGTTGTACTGGCGCATACACCAGCTGAAGGTGAAGAAGGCATAAACGAACACCAGCGCCAGGCACAGCAACTTGATCTCCGACATCCCCTGCGAGGCCTGTTGCACCATCGGAATGTCCGCCAGCAGCGAAACCGCGCGCTCGGAAGCACCGAGCACGGTCAGGATGCCCGCCAGGATAATCAGTGTGCTGGAGGCGAAGAACGAGGCGTTGCGTTCAAGGTTGCCGATCACGCTGGCGTCGGCGATACGGTTGTCACGCAGCAGCATGCGGCGCATCCAGTCTTCGCGGTACAGGTGCAGCACGCTGGCCAGGCACGCGGTGTCACGGCCCTTCCAGGTGGCATAACGGGTGTAACCGCCCCAGCAGATGACAAACCAGAGCGCGGCCAGCAGGTGGATCAGGTTGGCTTGGATGAACGACATGCAATTCCCTGTGATGAAGATTTCGGCTCCCCTTCGACGTTAGTCGAGGGAAAAAGACACTTCCTGAAGCCCATAAAAAATGCCCCGTATCGATTGATACGGGGCATTTCTGTTTAAACGCTCGGCAGCCGCTCTTGGCGGCCCGGCAATCTTAGGCGAGTGCTTCGGCGCGCTTGCCCAGCAGGCGGTCGCAAACCACGGCAACCACCAGGGTCATTACGCACGGCACCAGCCACGCCAGACCTTGCTCGCTGAGCGGCAGGTGGGCCAGTTGCGATGGCATCCAGTCCGCCAGACCGGCGCCTTTCAGCGCATCGATGGTGCCGAACACGAACGACACCAGCATCACCGGGCCCATGATGCGGCTCTGCTCATGCCAGAACGCAGCGCAAAAGCTCAGGGCCACCAGCACGATGCACGGCGGGTAGATCGCGGTGAGCACCGGGATCGAGAACGCGATCAGCTTGGTCAGGCCCAGGTTGGACACCAGCAGCGAGAACGCCGCCAGGATGATCACCAGGGTCTTGTAGGACAGCGGCAATACGCGGCTGAAGTATTCGGCACAGGCGCAGGTCAGGCCAACAGCGGTCACCAGGCACGCCAGGGAAATCAGCACGGCAAGGAAACCACTGCCCAGCGAACCGAAGGTGTGTTGCACGTAAGCGTGCAGCACCGCGGCGCCGTTGGTCGCGCCCGCAGCGACTTCGTGGCTGCCGGAACCCAGACGGAACAGGCTGACATACACCAGCGCCAGACCGACACCGGCAATCAGCCCGGCGATGATCGCGTAACGGGTGATCAGCGCCGGCGACTCGACGCCACGGGAGCGGATCGCGTTGACGATGACGATGCCGAACACCAGCGCGCCCAGGGTATCCATGGTCAGGTAACCATTGATGAAGCCTTGCGAGAACGGTGCCGCAACGTATTCCGGAGTGGCCACGCCGATGTCACCGGCCGGCAGCGCGAATGCGGCGATACCGAGCACGGCCAGGGCGATGATCTTCAGTGGCGCGAGGAAGCGACCGACGGTGTCCAGCAGACGCCCAGGGTAGAGCGAAATGAAGAACACCAGCAGGAAGTACACCGAACTGTAGAGGAACAGTGCCAGCGGGCTCTCGCCGGTCAGCGGCGCCAGACCCACTTCAAAGGAAACGGTCGCGGTACGCGGGGTGGCAAACAGCGGGCCGACTGCCAGGTAGCACGCGGCAGCCAGTACGCCACCGGCGACCTTGCCGATCGGGCTGCTCAGGGCGTCCATTGCGCCACCGACCTTGGCCAGTGCAACCACGGTGACCACCGGCAGACCGACTGCCGTGATCAGGAAGCCCAGCGCCGCGATCCAGACGTTAGGCCCGGACTGCAAACCGACGATAGGCGGGAAGATGATGTTGCCGGCCCCGACGAACAGGGCGAATGTCATAAAGCCAAGTGCCAGGATGTCCTGACCTTTCAAAACTTTCATTAAGGAAATACCACACTACTGAATCGGAATTTAGAGGGGGATTTCCCTGTGGGGTTAGGGAAATGCTGTCAATCCGTATAAGACTGACCCGTTAGCGCGTTGCATGCCTTGTGGGCGGCAGACGCAAAATGGCGGCTAGCCTAACGAATTTGCCCGACAAACGCACTGTTAGAGGGCGAACTATCCGATACGCGACGTTTCTGTGTCGCGTTTTTGCATGTTATTGGGTGAGTGCTTATAAATTTCCATCGTCCACCCGAACGCCGGAAACGACAAAGGCCACCCGAAGGTGGCCTTTGTTGCTGGAGCAGAGAAGTCAGCCGAAGCTTACTTCTTCACTTCCCAGCCAGTCAGCTCGGCCAGGGCCTTGCCGATGTCTGCCAGCGAACGCACGGTTTTCACGCCTGCGTCTTGCAGAGCAGCGAATTTCTCGTCTGCAGTGCCTTTGCCGCCGGAGATGATTGCGCCAGCATGGCCCATGCGCTTGCCCGGAGGAGCAGTCACACCAGCGATGTAGGAAACAACCGGCTTGGTCACGTTGGCCTTGATGTAGGCAGCCGCTTCTTCTTCAGCCGAACCGCCGATCTCGCCGATCATGACGATCGCTTCGGTCTTCGGGTCTTCCTGGAACAGCTTCAGGATGTCGATGAAGTTCGAACCCGGGATCGGGTCACCACCGATGCCGACGCAAGTCGACTGACCGAAACCGGCGTCAGTGGTCTGCTTCACAGCTTCGTAGGTCAGGGTGCCGGAACGGGAAACGATACCGACCTTGCCTGGCAAGTGAATGTGACCTGGCATGATGCCGATCTTGCATTCGCCTGGGGTGATCACGCCTGGGCAGTTAGGGCCGATCAGGGTAACACCCAGCTCGTCGCACTTAACTTTGGCGTCCAGCATGTCCAGGGTAGGAATGCCTTCGGTGATGCAGACGATCAGCTTGATGCCGCCGAAAGCTGCTTCCAGGATCGAGTCCTTGCAGAAAGGAGCCGGAACGTAGATTACGCTGGCGGTGGCGCCAGTGGCTTCTACAGCTTCTTTCACAGTGTTGAACACAGGCAGGTTCAGGTGAGTGGTGCCACCTTTGCCTGGCGTCACGCCGCCAACCATTTTGGTGCCGTAGGCAATGGCTTGTTCGGAGTGGAAAGTACCCTGCGCACCGGTGAAGCCCTGGCAGATTACTTTGGTGTCTTTATTGATCAGGACGCTCATTACTTGCCCTCCGCAGCTTTAACGACTTGTTGAGCAGCGTCGGTCAGGCTGGTAGCAGCGATGATGTTCAAACCGCTTTCTGCCAGTACTTTAGCGCCCAGTTCAGCGTTGTTGCCTTCAAGACGAACAACAACCGGGATTTTCACGCCGACTTCTTTCACTGCACCGATGATGCCTTCGGCAATCATGTCGCAACGAACGATGCCGCCGAAGATGTTAACCAGTACTGCAGCGACATTGCTGTCGGACAGAATGATTTTGAAAGCTTCGGTTACGCGCTCTTTGGTAGCACCACCACCTACGTCGAGGAAGTTGGCTGGCTTGCCGCCGTGCAGGTTGACGATGTCCATGGTACCCATGGCCAGGCCGGCACCGTTCACCATGCAGCCGATGTTGCCTTCCAGTGCTACGTAGTTCAGTTCGAACTTGGCAGCGTGCGCTTCGCGCGGATCGTCCTGCGACGGATCGTGGAAAGTCTTCAGCTTAGGCTGACGGTACATTGCGTTGGCGTCGATGTTGATCTTGGCGTCCAGGCAGTGCAGATCGCCGTCAGCCTTGATCACCAGCGGGTTCACTTCCAGCAGAGCCAGGTCGTGATCCTTGAACAGCTTGGCCAGACCTACGAAGATCTTGGCGAACTGAGCAACCTGCTTGCCTTCCAGACCCAGCTGGAATGCCAGCTCGCGACCCTGGAATGGCTGAGCGCCAACCAGTGGATCGATAGTGGCTTTCAGAATTTTTTCTGGAGTGTCGTGAGCGATTTTCTCGATGTCCACGCCACCTTCGGTGGAAGCCATGAACACGATGCGACGGCTCGAACGGTCAACGACAGCGCCCAGGTACAGCTCTTTAGCGATATCAGTGCACGATTCAACCAGGATCTTGGTGACTGGCTGGCCGTTGGCATCAGTCTGGTAAGTCACCAGACGCTTGCCCAGCCACTGCTGTGCGAAGGCTTTGGCGTCTTCTTTGCTGCGAACCAGCTTGACGCCGCCCGCTTTACCGCGACCACCGGCGTGAACCTGGGCTTTGACAACCCACTCGTTGCCGCCGATTTTGTCGCAAGCTTCTGCTGCTGCTTCCGGGGTGTCTACTGCGAAACCAGTGGAAACTGGCAGGCCGTATTCAGCGAACAGCTGCTTACCCTGATACTCGTGAAGATTCATGCTTTTTACCGTCTTCGTTAGGTACTGCGCATTCGGCGCTGCGCTCTTTATGAGTGCCGCGCCACCTGTGACTGCTGCTTGCGTAGCCTTTCCGGATACCCGGTGCAGCTACGCAAGGCTGCGTCCAGCGGACATTCCGCGGTGAGTCTTGCACGCAAGGCTCACGACGGGCCGTACCGCCGTGGTTTCTTATTGTGTGTCTTAACGCTTCTTGCGGTTGGCAATGTGGATGGCGCCGCCATTCACTGCCAAAGCGGCTTCGTGCAAGGCTTCAGACAGGGTCGGATGGGAGAAAACCATCATGCCCAGATCTTCAGCGCTGGTGCCGAATTCCATACCGATCGCGCCCTGCTGAACCAGTTCTGCGGCGCTCGGGCCAATCACGTGCACGCCCAATACGCGGTCAGTCTTGGCATCGGCGATGACCTTGACGAAACCACCGGTATCGTTGGCGGCCATGGCACGGCCGGATGCTGCGAACGGGAAGGTGCCGACGTTAACTTCAACGCCTTCAGCTTTCAAGGCCTGCTCGGTTTTACCGACCCATGCGATTTCCGGGTGAGTATAAATAACCGAAGGGATCAGGTCATAGTTCATCTGGGCCTTGTGACCCTTGATGCGCTCGACAACCATGATGCCCTCTTCCGAGGCCTTGTGAGCCAGCATCATGCCGCGAACCACGTCGCCGATGGCGTAAACGCCCGGTACGGTGGTGGCGCAGTGATCGTCAACGTGCACGAAACCGCGCTCGTCCAGGGTCACGCCGCTATCGGCAGCCAGCAGATCAGTGGTCACCGGACGGCGACCAACGGCTACGATCAGCTTGTCGAAAGTGATGGTCTGTTCGCCGTTGGCGTCGGTGTAGTTCACAACGACTTCGTCGCCGTTCACTTTCGAGCCGGTTACACGGGCGCCCAGCTTGATGTCCAGACCCTGTTTGGTCAGGGTTTTCAGCGCTTCCTTGGAAACCGCGGTGTCCGCTGCCATCAGGAAGGTGTCCAGGGCTTCCAGAACAGTCACTTCTGCACCCAAACGCGACCACACCGAACCCAGTTCCAGACCGATCACGCCAGCGCCGATCACGCCCAGACGTTTAGGTACGGATTGGAATTCCAGAGCGCCAGTCGAATCGACGATGACTTTCTGATCGACCGGAGCCGGTGGAATGTCGATCGGACGCGAACCTGGAGCCAGGATGACGTTTTCGGCTTCGATGACTTCAACCGAGCCGTCCGGCTTGGTGACTTCGACTTTCTTGCCGGCCAGCAGTTTGCCGTGGCCCTGAATCGAAGTAACGCCGTTGGCCTTGAACAGGGTGGCAACACCGCCGGTCAGGTTCTTGACGATACCAGCCTTGCGGCCAACCATCGCAGCGACGTCCATTTTGACTTCGCCGGTCGAGATACCGTGGACGTTGAAGCTTTCTTTCGCTTCCTTGTATTTCCAGGAGCTGTCCAGCAGCGCCTTGGAAGGAATGCAGCCTACGTTCAGGCAGGTGCCGCCCAGGGCTTGCTTGCCTTCAGCATCGGTGTACTTCTCGATGCAGGCAGTGCTCAGGCCGAGTTGCGCGGCCTTGATAGCTGCCACGTAGCCGCCAGGGCCCGCACCGATCACTACTACGTCAAATTTCTGCGACATTCAAAAAATCCTCTTTAGCGAAAAGCTTCAAGCCGCGCGCTGCAAGCCAGGCTGCGTTTTCCCGCAGCTTGAAGCTTGCAGCGCGTGACTGCTTCTATCAGATATCCAGCAACAGACGAGCCGGATCTTCCAGCAGGTTCTTGATGGTCACCAGGAAGGTTACAGCTTCTTTGCCATCGATCAGACGGTGATCGTAGGACAGTGCCAGGTACATCATCGGACGGATCACGACCTGACCGTTGATGGCCATCGGACGCTGGATGATGTTGTGCATGCCCAGAATCGCTGCCTGCGGCGGGTTGACGATCGGGGTCGACATCATCGAACCGAAGGTACCACCGTTGGTGATGGTGAAGGTACCGCCGGTCATTTCGTCCATCGACAGTTTGCCGTCACGGGCTTTCTTGCCGAAAGTGGCGATGCCGCCTTCGATTTCAGCCAGGCTCATGTGTTCGGCGTTACGCAGAACAGGAACCACCAGGCCGCGGTCGCTGGAAACAGCGACGCCGATGTCGGCATAACCGTGGTAAACGATGTCGTTGCCATCGATCGAAGCGTTGACCGCCGGGAAGCGTTTCAGCGCTTCGGTGGCAGCCTTCACGAAGAACGACATGAAGCCCAGGCGTACGCCGTTGTGGGACTTCTCGAACAGATCCTTGTACTTCGAACGCAGGGCCATGACTTCGGTCATGTCGACTTCGTTGAAAGTGGTCAGCATCGCCATGTTCGATTGAGCTTCAACCAGACGCTTGGCAACGGTGGCACGAACGCGGGTCATCGGAACGCGCTTCTCGATGCGGTCGCCAGCGGCGAACACAGGAGCGGCGGCGGCCGGAGCAGCTGCCTTGGCAGGCGCGGCAGCCGGAGCGGCTTTCTTGGCAGCAACGGCTGCAACCACGTCTTCCTTGGTCACGCGACCGCCTTTGCCGGTGCCGGCAACAGAAGCGATGTTGATGCCGTTCTCTTCAGCCAGCTTGCGCGCGGCAGGAGCAGCGATCGGGTCGTCTTCGCCATGAGCGGCAGCAGGTGCAGCGGCGGCAGCGGCAGGAGCAGCAGCCGGAGCAGCGGATGCAGCGCCGCCTTCAACGATGGAGCCCAGGACTTCGTCGGACAGGACGGTTTCGCCCTCGCCCTTGACGATTGCGCCCAGCACGCCGTCGGCGGTAGCCAGCACTTCCAGTACGACTTTGTCGGTTTCGATGTCGACGATCAGTTCGTCACGCTTGACGGCGTCGCCCGGTTGTTTGTGCCAGGTGGCAACGGTGCCATCGGCAACCGATTCCGGGAAAGTGGGGGCTTTGATCTCGATAGCCATTATCTGTGGTTCCTTAAATTCGGTTTCAGGTGCGCGAAGGCGTTAAACGGTAAACGCGTCTTGCAGCAGTTGTTCCTGCTGCTCGGCGTGCATCGATGCGTAACCACATGCTGGGGCAGCAGAAGCCTCACGGCCCGCGTACTCGAGTACGAGAGATTTGTTGAGGTTGCTGATGCTGCGACGCAGGTGGTGCTGGCTGCAGTACCAGGCGCCCTGGTTCATCGGCTCTTCCTGACACCACACGGCCGCTTTGGCATTGGTGTAAGGAGCCAGGACTTCTTTCAAGTCGTCCTCAGGGAACGGGTACAGCTGCTCGATACGCACGATGGCGATATCTTCGCGGCCTTCGGCACGACGTTTTTCCAGCAGGTCGTAGTAGACCTTGCCGCTGCACAGAACAACGCGCTCGACCTTTTTCGGGTCCAGTGCATCGATTTCCGGGATAACGGTCTGGAACGAACCTTCGGCCAGATCTTCCAGAGTCGAGATGGCCAGCTTGTGGCGCAGCAGCGACTTTGGAGTCAGAACGACCAATGGCTTGCGCAGCGGGCGAATCACCTGACGGCGCAGCAAGTGGTAGATCTGGGCCGGGGTGGTCGGCATGCACACCTGAATGTTGTGCTCGGCGCACAGCTGCAGGTAACGCTCAAGACGTGCCGAGCTGTGCTCAGGGCCCTGACCTTCGTAACCGTGTGGCAGCAGCATGGTCAGACCGCAGAGACGGCCCCACTTGTGCTCGCCGCTGGTGATGAACTGGTCGATAACGACCTGTGCACCGTTGGCGAAGTCGCCGAACTGGGCTTCCCAGATCACCAGCGCGTTTGGCGTGGTGGTCGAGTAGCCGTATTCGAACGCCAGTACGGCTTCTTCCGACAGGAACGAGTCGTACAGGTCGAAGCGTGGCTGACCTTCATACAGATGCTTGAGCGGAATGTAGGTACCGGCATCTTTCTGGTTGTGCAGCACAGCGTGACGGTGCGAGAACGTGCCGCGGCCAATGTCCTGACCGGTCATGCGGATCGGGTGACCTTCGAACGCCAGGGTCGCGTACGCCATGGTTTCGGCGTAACCCCAGTTGATCGGCAGGCCGCCGGCTTGCATCTTCTGACGGTCTTCGTAGATCTTCGCGACCTGACGCTGAACCACGAAGCCTTCCGGAATTTCCAGCAGCTTGGCGGACAGTTCCTGCAGGGTCTTGAGGTCGAAGCGAGTGTCGTGACGCGCAGTCCAGGCGTGGCCCAGATACGGACGCCAGTCCACGAACAGCTCTTTGTTCGGCTCTTTGACCAGCGATTTCACGACGTGCAGACCGTTGTCCAGCGCGTTGCGGTATTCGTCGACTTTCGCCTGAACACGCTCTGCGTCCAATACACCGGCCTGGGTCAGACGATCAGCGTACAGCTCACGGGTGGTGCGCTGCTTGGTGATCTGCTGATACATCAGAGGCTGGGTGCCGCTTGGCTCGTCGGCCTCGTTGTGGCCGCGACGACGGTAGCAGACCAGGTCGATCACCACGTCACGCTTGAACTGCATGCGGTAGTCGATGGCCAGCTGGGTCACGAACAACACGGCTTCCGGATCATCACCATTCACATGGAGGATCGGCGCCTGGATCATTTTCGCAACGTCGGTCGCGTACTCGGTGGAACGCGAGTCCAGCGGGTTGCTGATGGTGAAACCGACCTGGTTGTTGATCACGATGTGCACGGTACCGCCGGTCTTGAAACCGCGGGTCTGCGACATCTGGAAGGTTTCCATTACCACGCCCTGACCGGCGAATGCCGCGTCACCGTGGATGGAGATCGGCAGAACCTTCTCACCGGTAGGGTCGTTGCGACGATCCTGACGGGCGCGAACCGAACCCTCGACCACCGGGGAAACGATTTCCAGGTGGGACGGGTTGAACGCCATGGCCAGGTGAACTTCACCGCCGGTGGTCATTACGTTGGACGAGAAGCCCTGGTGGTATTTAACGTCACCGGAACCCAGCTCGACCTTCTTCTTGCCTTCGAACTCGTCGAACAGCTCGCGCGGGTTCTTGCCGAAGGTGTTGACCAGTACGTTCAGACGGCCACGGTGAGCCATGCCGATGACGACTTCCTTGGTGCCGTAGGAACCGGAACGCTGGATCAGTTCGTCGAGCATCGGAATCAGGCTTTCGCCGCCTTCCAGACCGAAACGCTTGGTGCCCGGGTATTTGGTGCCCAGGTATTTTTCCAGGCCTTCACCGGCTGTCACGCGCTCGAGCAGGTGGCTCTTGATGTCCGCGGAATATTCCGGACGGCCACGCACGCTTTCCAGACGCTGCTGGAACCACTGGCGCTGCTCGGAATCGGTGATGTGCGTAAATTCAGCGCCGATGGTGCGGCAATATGTCTGCTGCAACGCTTCGTGAATTTCGCGTAGGCTCGCTTCCTCTTTGCCGATGAACAGGTCGCCGGCACGGAAGGTCGTATCAAGATCGGCATTGGTCAAGCCGTAGTGATTGATCGACAGGTCTGCAGGTGCAGGACGCTGCCACAGCCCCAGCGGGTCAAGCTGGGCTGCCTGGTGGCCACGCATACGGTAGGCCTGGATCAATCGCAGCACTTCAACTTGCTTCTTCTCGTGCTCACTGCTCACGCTGCCGGCGGAAACCGGTTGGGCGCGGCGCTGGTTCTTTGCCAGCAGCACGAAATGATCGCGAATTGTGGAGTGCGAAACATCGGTGGCAGAGCTGCCGTCGGCAGGCAGCTTCTGAAAGTAGGTGCGCCACTCTTCTGGCACAGCGTTAGGGTCGTGCAGGTAGAGCTCGTAGAGCTCTTCCACATAGGCAGCGTTTCCACCTGAAAGGTAGGCGCTGTTCCACATGCGCTGCATCACGCTTTCTTGCATGCTTGGTCACCCTCGGTTAGGGGAACACCATCGGTGCCGACACCGAGCAAGCTTGCAGAAGTCCGAATGCAGCGACCAAAACAAGCCACTTAGGATCACACTGATAGTCCGGGTACCAGCCCGGATGCCCCTGCTTGTCTCATTTCTTCAAAATAAGAGCCGCAGCTTATGGCTGCTGCTCTGGTTATAGCCATGGCGCGGGTTGAAGCCCGCGCCTAAGCCCTCTACGGGTACAGCGGTTACAGCAGCTGAATCACACGCCGCTCGAAAGCAGCATGTTACGGATGTGACCGATGGCCTTAGTCGGGTTCAGGCCTTTCGGACATACGTTGACGCAGTTCATGATGCCCCGGCAGCGGAAGACGCTGAACGGGTCATCGAGGGACGCCAGACGCTCGGACGTCTTGGTGTCACGGCTGTCTGCCAGGAAGCGGTACGCTTGCAGCAGGGCAGCTGGACCCAGGAACTTGTCCGGGTTCCACCAGAAGGACGGGCAAGAGGTCGAGCAGCAGGCGCACAGGATGCACTCGTACAGACCGTCGAGCTTTTCACGCTCTTCAGGGGACTGCAGACGCTCGATGGCCGGAGCCGGCGTGTCGTTCTGCAGGAATGGCTTAACCTTCTCGTATTGCTTGTAGAAGATGCTCATATCGACAACCAGGTCACGGATAACCGGCAAACCTGGCAGCGGACGAACGATCAGCTTGTTACCTTTGACGACAGCGGACAGCGGCGTGATGCACGCCAGGCCGTTCTTGCCGTTGATGTTCATGCCGTCGGAGCCGCAGACGCCTTCACGGCAGGAGCGACGATAGGAGAAACCTTCGTCCTGCTCTTTGATCAGGGCCAGCACGTCCAGCACCATCAGGTCTTTACCACCGGTATCAACCTGGAATTCCTGCATGAACGGCGCAGCGTCCTGATCAGGGTTGTAACGATAAACACTGACTTGCAACATGGCGGTCACCCTTAATAAGTCCGGACTTTAGGTTCGAAAGTCGGAACAGTCTTCGGCGAGAAGTTCACGGCACGCTTGGCGACGCGTTTCTCACCCGGGAAGTACAGGGTGTGGCACAGCCAGTTTTCGTCGTCACGATCTTCGAAGTCTTCACGGGCGTGAGCACCGCGGGACTCTTTACGTACTTCGGCAGCGATGGCGGTAGCTTCAGCCACTTCCAGCAGGTTTTGCAGTTCCAGCGCTTCGATACGGGCAGTGTTGAACGCCTGCGACTTGTCGTTGATCTTCACATTCGCGATGCGCTTGCGCAGATCAGCCAGCTGGGCAATACCTTTCTGCATGTATTCGCCGGTACGGAATACACCGAAGTAGTTCTGCATGCAGCTTTGCAGCTCGCGACGCAGGGTAGCGACGTCTTCGCCGTCGGTACGGTTGTTCAGGGCGTTCAGACGTGCCAGGGCAGCTTCGATGTCGGCTTCGGTAGCGTCGTCGTATTCGATGCCGTCGGTCAGCGCTTTTTCGAGGTGCAGGCCGGCAGCGCGGCCGAATACCACCAGGTCGAGCAGCGAGTTGCCGCCCAGACGGTTGGCACCGTGAACCGATACGCAAGCCACTTCACCTACCGCGAACAGACCAGGGATGATCTGATCCACGCCTTCGGCGTCCTGGGTGATCGCCTGGCCGTGAATGTTGGTGGCAACGCCGCCCATCATGTAGTGGCAAGTCGGAACAACCGGAACCGGAGCAACCACCGGGTCAACGTGTGCGAAAGTCTTCGACAGTTCGCAGATGCCTGGCAGACGGCTGTGCAGCACTTCCTCGCCCAGGTGGTCGAGTTTGAGCATTACGTGGTCGCCATTCGGACCGCAACCGTTACCGGCGATGATTTCCTTAACCATCGAACGGGCAACAACGTCACGACCGGCAAGGTCTTTGGCGTTCGGAGCATAACGCTCCATGAAACGCTCGCCGTGCTTGTTGATCAGGTAACCACCTTCACCACGGCAGCCTTCGGTAACCAGTACACCGGCGCCGGCGATGCCGGTCGGGTGGAACTGCCACATTTCGATGTCTTGTACCGGCACGCCAGCACGCAGAGCCATGCCGACGCCGTCACCGGTGTTGATCAGGGCGTTGGTGGTGGATGCGTAGATACGACCTGCACCGCCGGTAGCCAGTACGGTGGCTTTGGCGCGGATGTAGGTGGTTTCGCCGGTTTCGATGCAGATCGCGATCACACCGACGAATTCGCCTTCCTGGTTTTTCACCAGGTCGACAGCGTAGTACTCGTTCAGGAACGTGGTACCGGCTTTCAGGTTGCCCTGATAAAGGGTGTGCAGCAGCGCGTGACCGGTACGGTCGGAAGCGGCGCAGGTACGGGCAGCCTGCCCGCCTTTACCGTAATCCTTCGACTGACCGCCGAACGGACGCTGGTAGATACGGCCTTGCTCGGTACGCGAGAACGGCAGACCCATGTGGTCCAGCTCGAAAACGGCAGCCGGGCCTTCCTGACACATGTATTCGATAGCGTCCTGGTCACCGATGTAGTCGGAACCCTTGACGGTATCGTACATGTGCCAGCGCCAGTCATCGTTCGGGTCGGCCGAAGCGATGGCGCAGGTGATGCCGCCCTGTGCGGACACAGTGTGCGAACGGGTCGGGAAAACCTTGGTGATCACGGCAGTCTTGTGACCGCCCTGTGCCAGTTGCAGCGCTGCGCGCATGCCGGCACCGCCGCCACCAATAATGATGGCGTCGAAAGAAATCGTTGGAATGTTAGCCATGAATCAGATACCCCAGAGAATCTGCACACCCCAGACGAAGTAAGCGAACATCGCGACGCCGCATACTGCCTGGAAAAGGAAACGTACTGCAGTCGCGGACTTGCCCAGCGCCATTGGCGTCAGGTAGTCGGTCGCGATGGTCCACATGCCGACCCAGGCGTGAGCGCCCAGGGCAACCAGTGCCAGCAGACTGAAGATACGCATTCCGTTGTGGGCGAACAGGCCGTGCCATTGGTCGTAGCCAATGCCCGGGTTCGCGACGAGGTAGCCGATCAGGAAGATGAAATAAGCCGCGAGAACGACCGCAGACACACGTTGTGCCATCCAGTCATAGAGGCCCGAACGCGAAAGGTTTGTAACGCTGGTTACCATATCCAAACTCCTGCCAGAACGATCAGCACCACGGAAACGGCGATGATCAGTTTCGAGCCCAGGCGGCCGCCTTCCAGCGTCTCACCGATGCCCATGTCCATGATCAAGTGGCGCACACCGGCAACCAGGTGATACAGAAGAGCGGACAGGAGGCCCCATGCTACGAACTTGGCCAGCGGACTGGTCAAGCATGCCTTCACCTCGACATAACCTTCCTCGGAACCCAGGGATTTGCCCAATGCATAAAGCATGATGCCAAGGCCCAGGAAGAGGATGATGCCGGAAACACGGTGAAGAAACGACGTAACGCCGGTGATGGGGAGTTTGATGGTCCTTAGGTCTAGGTTTACAGGTCGTTGGCTTTTCACGGCTTTTTTTTCACACTGAAGAGCCCCTAACAATCAGGGCAAAGTTGTTGGGGAGTGCACTGGTCAGGTAACCACCACCCAGGGATGCGACCCCCAATGAAAGCAAGCCCAAAAGCCCTTGGCGGTCGGTCGCCGAGTATAGACAGTTAGGCTACTAATGACAACGCAATCGCCTACCCCCAATAGCGGATTGCACAAGTCGTATAAAAGGCGTAAATGGCAGGCAATTTCGAGGAAAAAGTACGGTTAAAGCCTTCTGGAGCAAGACTTTAGGCAAATTGACATTCGAATTTATCTCACTATAGTGGTGCGGGCCCTGCGTGGGGGGTCTGTCTGATGATTTCAAGCATAAATAGGAGGCCACATGGCTGACAAAAAAGCGCAGTTGATCATCGAGGGCGCAGCCCCCGTCGAGCTGCCCATTTTAACCGGCACCGTTGGTCCCGATGTTATCGATGTTCGGGGCCTGACGGCCACGGGCCGCTTCACTTTCGACCCCGGTTTCATGTCGACCGCTTCCTGCGAATCGAAGATCACCTATATCGACGGCGACAACGGCATCCTGCTGCACCGCGGCTACCCGATCGAACAGCTGGCTGAAAAGTCGGACTACCTGGAAACCTGCTACCTGCTGCTGAACGGCGAATTGCCGACTGCAGAGCAAAAGGCCCAGTTCGTCGGCACCGTGAAGAACCACACCATGGTTCACGAGCAGCTGAAAACCTTCTTCAACGGCTTCCGCCGTGACGCCCACCCGATGGCTGTCATGTGTGGTGTAGTCGGCGCCCTCTCGGCCTTCTACCACGACTCCCTCGACATCAATAACCCGCAGCATCGCGAAATCTCCGCGATCCGCCTGGTTGCCAAGATGCCGACCCTGGCCGCGATGGTTTACAAGTACTCCATGGGCCAACCCATGATGTACCCGCGCAACGACCTGTCGTACGCGGAAAACTTCCTGCACATGATGTTCAACACCCCGTGCGAGATCAAACCGATCAGCCCGGTACTCGCCAAGGCCATGGACCGGATCTTCATCCTCCACGCCGACCACGAGCAGAACGCCTCGACCTCCACCGTGCGTCTGGCGGGCTCCTCGGGTGCCAACCCGTTCGCCTGTATCGCCGCCGGCATCGCCGCACTGTGGGGCCCTGCCCACGGCGGTGCGAACGAAGCCGTGCTGACCATGCTCGATGAAATCGGCGATGTTTCGAACATCGACAAGTTCATCGCCAAGGCCAAGGACAAGAACGATCCGTTCAAACTGATGGGCTTCGGTCACCGCGTCTACAAGAACCGCGACCCTCGCGCGACTGTCATGAAGCAGACCTGCGACGAAGTGCTGAAGGAACTGGGCATCCAGAACGACCCGCAACTCGAACTGGCCATGCGCCTGGAAGAGATCGCCCTGACCGATCCGTACTTCATCGAGCGCTCGCTGTACCCGAACGTCGACTTCTACTCGGGGATCATCCTCAAGGCGATCGGCATTCCGACCAGCATGTTCACTGTGATCTTCGCCCTGGCACGTACTGTCGGCTGGATTTCGCACTGGAAGGAAATGCTCTCAAGCCCGTACAAGATTGGCCGTCCGCGTCAGCTGTACACTGGTTATGAGTCGCGGGATATCACCAAGCTGGAAGACCGCAAATAAGAGCTGTCTTGCGATAGCGTCTTAGCGTTTTACCGGGAACGGCCTCCATGTGAATGGGGGCCGTTTTTCGTTTTGGGCATCTCAGCGGCCTTTGGGCCGACTGTTTTTTTGTTGATTGGGTGTATATCCGTTGCTTCGGGTGCTGCCGCTGGCGGTTTCGCTCTTACAGCGAGTCCCTTTTTCAAACGCCAAAAAGGAACCAAAAGGCTTTTGCCCCGGCGTACGGCACTTCGCTTAGGCTCAGTGCTCCCTCGCTACGGTGTCCATCAGGGGGCATCGCCTACGGTTTGCTTCGCTGCACCTCCTCTCGATGTATGCGGCTGCGCCGCACGGCGCTGCGCGCCTACCCCCTGATGGACACCTCCGCTCGGCCTGCCGAAGGGGCTAAAGATCAAAAGCCAGAGCCAGAGCAGAAGCCAGATCAAGAGCCCCCCCCTCACCCTAGCCCTCTCCCGGAGGGAGAGGGAACTGACTGAGTGGTTTGGGAGAGGTTCGCCGACGTGCGATAACGCGTTGAACTCAGGTTTTGAAAAGCACAAAAATCGGCTCCCTCTCCTCGGGGAGAGGGTTGGGGTGAGGGGTAAATCCACCACAAATCCAAAGCCGAACACCCCACGCCCCTCCCCACTCACCACTCACCACAATGAGCGTTAGCTCGAGTACCGCTTTTGATCGCAGGGCCCGTCGGCAGGCTGAGTGGAGGGATTGATCCGGGGGTGGGAGCGCAGCGACCGTTTGGCGAAGCCAAACACATCGAGAGGAGGTGCAGC
>NZ_JAERRE010000017.1:0-74585 GCF_016735645.1 Pseudomonas sp. B7 | reverse complement strand
AGCTCAAGGCCTATGACGCGCAAGGTCGGTTGGTCGCCGAGCAGGATGCGCTGGGGGCGGTCACCGAATACCGCTACGACGATGCCGGACGGCTGATCGCGCTGATTCCGCCGGACGATGCGCCGACATCCTACGAGTACCGCAACGGTTTCCTGCACAGTCGTTCACGTGGCGATGCGGTGTGGACGTACCGGCGCAATGCCCAGGGTGACATCACCGAAGCGGTCGACCCGGACGGCCATGTCACCCATTACCACCACGATGCACAGGGCCGGTTGCTGTCGATCCGTTATCCGGATTCGGGTCGGCATGTGTTCGTGTGGAACGACCTGGGCCAACTGGTCGAAGAAAGTCTGCCGGACGGTGGGGTTCGCAAGTTTTCCTACGATGCGCTAGGGCGGCGGATTACGGCGCAGGACGAGCATGGCGCGGTCACCCGTCACGCCTGGGACGCCGTTGGCCGGCTGATCCAGACCACCTCGCCGAATGGCGCCACCCGCGCCTGGTCCTACAGCGCCTACGGCCAGATCACCGCCGAACGCGATGAACTGGGGCGCATCACCCGCTACGAATATGACGATGACCTGCATTTGGTCAGCCGGCGGATCAACCCCGACGGTACACGAGTCCAGTACCGCTACGACCATGCGCAACTGCTGCTCACGGAGATCGAGAACGAGTCCGGCGAAAAATATCGGCTGGACTACACGCCGACCGGACTGATCCGACAGGAAACCGGTTTTGATGGGCGGCGCACGGCGTATGCCTACGACCGCAACGGCCACCTGCTGGAGAAGACCGAGTTCGGCGACGACGGCTCGACGCTGGTCACCGGCTATCAACGTGATGCTGCTGGGCGTCTGCTGCTCAAGACCCTGCCGGACGGGGTCGAGGTCAGCTATCGCTATGACCGTTTAGGCCGTTTGGTCGGCGTGGATGATGGCCAGGATCACCCGCTGGCTTTCGAATATGACCTGCAGGACCGGCTGGTGCGCGAGCATCAGGGCTGGGGCACCCTGCGTTACACCTACGACGCCTGCGGCCAGCTAAGCCGGATGCGCCTGCCGGACAACAGCAAGCTCGATTATCACTACGCCAAGGGCGGCGCGCTGACCGCGATCGACCTCAACGGCGCCTTGCTCACCCGTCACGTCTACCAGAGCGGCCGCGAACAACAGCGCCAGCAAGGCCTGCTGCTCAGCGAATATGCCTACGATGAACAGGGCCGCTTACGCGCCCACGCCGTAGGCCATCAACGCAGCGCGCTGTACCGCCGCGACTTTGCCTACAGCGCCAACGGCAACCTCGAACACATCGCCGACACCCGCCACGGCCAGCGCAGCTACACGTACGACGCCCTCGACCGGCTGATCCGCGTACGCCACACCCGTGACGACCTGCCGGAAACCTTCGCCCACGACCCGGCCGGCAACCTGCTGATGCAGGACCGCCCCGGCCCGACGCAGATCAAAGGCAACCGCCTGCAAATGCAGGGCGACCGCCACTACGACTACGACGCCTTCGGCAACCTGATCCGCGAACGCCGTGGCCGCGCGCAAACCCTCGTCACCGAATACCGCTACGACAGCCAGCACCGCCTGATCGGCCTGACCCGTCCCGACGGCACCAGCGCGACCTACCAATACGACGCCTTCGGCCGGCGCATCCGCAAAACCGTCAACGGCCAGACCACCGAATTCTTCTGGCAAGGCGACCACCTGATCGCCGAAAGCAGCCAGGAACAGCACCGCAGCTTCATCTACGAACCCGGCACCTTTCGCCCCTTGGCGATGCTCGACGGCAGAGGCCCGAAACGCGCCTGCCCGTTCTACTACCAACTCGACCACCTCGGCACCCCGCAGGAGTTGACCGACTACAGCGGCGACATCGTCTGGTCAGCCAAATACAGCGCCTACGGCAAGGTCACCTCGCTGGAGCTCGCGACCGAGGACTACCTGAACCAGCCGCTGCGCTTTCAGGGGCAATATTTCGATGACGAAAGCGGGCTGCATTACAACCGGCACCGGTATTACGACCCGGACGTGGGCCGGTACCTGACGCCGGATCCGGTGAAGTTGGCGGGTGGGTTGAATCAGTACCGGTACGTGCCGAATCCGACGGGGTGGGTGGATCCGTTGGGGTTGAGCTCCAACTGTCCGCCGCCGAATAAGCCGGGATGTCCGGTGCCGGATGGGGTGAGCGGTTCGGTTGTTGACGAAGGTGAACCGCTGATTCCGAAGCCAAAATCTCGACCCGAAAATTTTGGGAGTGATGAAAAGCTTGCCGGGCATTTTGAAAAGCATGGCGCCGAATTTAAAGCGATGAGCAATGAAGAGTACTTACTCACCGCGCGAGGCGTTGTGAATCAAGGCACGCGTGTGGAGTACTTATACAAGGGAGAGGTGCGAGCAGGGTATATTCAGTTGATGGGGACTAACCGAAAAGGTGAAGCGAAATTCGCTTTCGTTGGCACCAACACCAATGATGAAATTACGACTCTACATACCAAAAGTGGAAAAGAGTTTTGGCGGACAATCAATGGTGATGCACGAGATAAAACAGTGAGGCCTGCTCATGACTAAGACGTACAAAGCATTGGTTGTAGAAATAGATCCGTATGTAGAAGAAGCTATTTTGCTGGTCGTGGAGGGCGCAGCGGTCAGATGCTTCGTGAGCTATAGCCCTTCAGAAATTGAGGTGGGAAAAACTTACGAAGTTGAGTTCGAAATGGTGCTATCTGATGAAGAATGTGTATCACCTGCACAATGCGAAAAAGCGCAGATCAAGATGCTCGGTAGTGGATTCCCCTGTGAGATTTATGGCTACCTGGATGGCGAAGTTTTCCGGTCGTTAGTCGATTTTACTGATCAGGATATCCACTACGAATTCCCACATCTGAATGGGCAATTTGTCAAAATTAACGCGGACAGAATTGATGTTTCGTTTGTTCGATAGCGAATGGCAGGGGTTAGACCGCTGCTTCACGGGTATTGGTGCGGACAGGGAAGTCAGCGTTGACCAATTAGCTGCGGCACATTGAGTTTCAGGAGGATAAAGCTGTTCAGTAGGCGCGTGCCACGTTCAACGAAGCGAGTGACCGATCACTCATCATCATCAAAATCCTCATACTCAAGCTCCTCCTCACCGTCCAAAAGCGGAACCGTCGCATCATCCATCAATGACCCCGGATCTTCATTCCCAGGATCATTGATAAACGGCAATCCGCTCGGGCCTTTTTCTTCCTTGCCTTCGGTTTCGGGGGTCATGGCGCACCTCATTAATCTCAAATGTGTAAACGTTCGAAAAGTATGGTCGCCATTCGTTCCAGCGCATGACGCGCAGGCGCAAAAAACCCGGCATAAAGCCGGGTTTCCGTAGAGGCGGTCACTCAACGATGACGATTCTTGTGTTTGTACTTGTGCTTATGACCACCGCCGGAGTGCGACTTGCCGCCATCGTCACCCAGGTTGTTGCCGACCGCGCCACCCGCCGCGCCACCCAACCCTGCGCCGATGGTTGAACCGGTGGAGCCGCCGAGGCTGTTGCCGACCACTGAACCGCCTGCGGCGCCGAGGCCACCGCCAATGGCGGCTTCCGTGCGATTGCGTTTGTTCGCTCCGACGGCACTACCGGCCGCACCGCCAACGCCGGCACCCACCGCAGCACCGGTGCTGCCGCCGAGCTGGCCGCCGACCACATTGCCCAGTACACCGCCCAGCCCACCACCGACAGCCGCGGAACCATCGCCGGCAGCCATGGCGCCTTGAGCCACGAGCAGTCCTATAACCAACGCAGTTGCAGTTAAAGTCGAGCGCATACAGACCTCACAGGTCCCGGATCGGGACGGTTCGCCCGCGGAGTGGGCTATGTGGCATTGGAGGCGAATTCGGGTAAAACGTTCAGCAACGAAAAGGCCCGGCATAAAGTCGGGCCTTTTCAGACATGCATTCGCAATCAGTGACGCTTGTGCCCCTTGGACAAGTTGCTGCCCACTGCGCCGCCAGCAGCGCCGCCCAGGCCGGCACCGATAGTCGCGCCGTTCTTGCCACCCAGGCTGTTGCCGATGATCGAACCACCCGCCGCACCGACACCACCGCCAATGGCCGCCTTTGTGCGGGCCCCCTTCTTCGCTGCCAACGCACCGCCAGCCGCGCCGGCCAGGCCAGCGCCAATGGCCGCGCCGTTGCTGCCGCCCATTTTCTGGCCAACCACGTTACCCAGCGCGCCGCCCAGACCGCCACCCAGTGCGGCGGTACCGTCGCCAGCCATTGCACCTTGAGCAACCAGAAGCCCCAGAACCAGAGCAGGCAGAGTTAAACGCATGACGAGAACCTCAACAGAAGGAATAAAAAAGGGCGCAGATTGAATGCTGTTGCCGCGGCAATGTCCAGCGTCGCCGCGCACTTGGCGCCGATTGGACAGCAATTATGGAAAAGGTTTTATGGCAGGCAAAAAAAAGCCCGCTGGGGAGACGGGCTGGAGACTTGCTTTCTAACGGATGGCTTCACCCTACCCAGCCGGGTGTGAAAAGTTTGTGAAAGAAACCAAACGAATTTGCAATTTCTGTAGGGCATTTCTCAAATAAAAGAAACAAAAACCCCGCTCAATGGCGGGGCTGTGTGGCATCCGGATTACTTCCTGGAACGTGCCGTCACCTTGGGCAGAAATTTTGCTTTAGGCCCCTTGGGGGTTGTCGACTTGATCTTGCCGGTCTGCACCGGATCCTCACCGAATCCGGCCTGATACTCCGTCTGGCCGCAGCGCACGCAATTGTTGAATGAAAACTCAGCCCCGTCGTCTTCGATGTACGGATCAGTCATCTCTTCACCCCTTTCCAAATGCGGGCCGACACCGGCAAACCCTTTTGCCTGAAAAAATATCGACCTCCAAGACTTTTGAGACTAGCCGGTCATTCCTGGACTTGTGGTTCAGATCACCCGGAGCCCGACGAATGGCCCACGGAAATTAAACACAAGGACGAACCGTTGGTCTCACGCGGCTAAAGATTCCCGGCGACCGGCCGCTGCCCTTTTTCCTACGCAATCAATCTCAAGGAGAGAACATGGAAATCAAAGGATTCCCGACACTGCCCGTTGTAAAGCTCACGGATGAACAGATCGCCGCCGGCAAAGCCGGGGCAGAGAAATTCAAGGAAAAAGTCGCTTCGGGCGAAATCGTCATCAAGCAACCGACCGGACCGAGCCCGTTGCAGCCTGGCGTCATCTACCACCCGGACCCGGCCCAACCAGCTCAGCCGGGCGATACCCCGCCTCTCGTCGCGATCGATACACCACTGACCTACGATTCGAAAGGCACTGTCCTGCTCAAACCACAGGGCTGATTGTCAGCAAAGAGCCCATTCCTTTGAATGGGCTCACAAGCCTCAGCGCAACTTGACCGCCGTACCGGTAGCAAACACCACAACCATGCCCCCCTTCCCTGCCGGCATGCTGATCTCGAAATCCACCCCGACCACCGCATCCGCCTGCAAGGCCCGCGCGCGCTCCTTGATCTCGTCAGTCGCCTGAACACGCGCCTCCTTCAACGCCCGCTCCAGCGTCTGCGAACGCCCACCGAAAAAATCCCGCATGCCCGCGAACATATCGCGGATCACATTCACGCCCTGCACCGACTCGGCACTGACGATGTCCAGATACGCCGTAATCTGCCGGCCTTCGATGGAGTGGGTGGTGGAAATGATCATGGAAGTCGTCCTTTTACTTGCCGGATAAACCGCGATTGTAATGCCTGGCCAAAGGAAGCCGAACCGATCTCTGTGACCAAAAAAAACCGAACGCCAGAATGCACAAAACCCCTAGTTTCTCTCGAAACCAGGGGTTTTGTTTACATCGAATTTGGCGGTGAAGGAGAGATTCGAACTCTCGATACAGTTTCCTGTATACACACTTTCCAGGCGTGCTCCTTAAGCCACTCGGACACTTCACCGTATCTCTTCAAACATGTTCTGTCTGTCGAGGCGCGCTAATGTAGTCGAAAGCTTTTCTGATGGCAAACTTTTTTTCAGAATTTTCATGCGGTTAAGAGATAAAGTCGTTTCCGCCACCGCAGAGCCATGGCAATCCGGCCAATCTCGGGTGAGCACGGCCCTTCTATATAGGTGTGGAGGCGTTTGCCATGGGGCACGTTGCGGCGGATAAGCCGCTCAAGGGTGACCGGTGGGTCAGTCACAGTGCTTTACCTGACCGGCGACGGTGGGTAACGTCTGCCCATCTTTCTTACAAGGAATTGCGCCATGAGCGACCTGATTGCCTACCACCTCGAAGACGGTATCGCGACCCTGACCCTGAGCAACGGCAAGGTCAACGCCATTTCCCCGGACGTGATCGCGGCCTTCAACGCGGCGCTGGATCAGGCGGTGGCGGATCGTGCCATTGTGATCATCACCGGTCAGCCAGGCATTCTCTCTGGCGGCTATGACCTGAAAGTGATGACTGCTGGCCCTAAAGAGGCCGTGTCGCTGGTGACCGCCGGCTCGACCCTGGCCCGTCGCCTGTTGTCGCACCCGTTCCCGGTAATCGTTGCTTGCCCGGGGCATGCCGTGGCCAAAGGCGCGTTCATTCTGTTGTCCGCCGACTATCGGATCGGTGTCGACGGCCCGTTCAGCATTGGTCTGAACGAAGTGCAGATCGGCATGACCATGCACCACGCCGGCATCGAGCTGGCCCGTGATCGCCTGCGTCGCTCGGCCTTCCACCGCTCGGTGATCAACGGCGAGATGTTCGATCCGCAAAGTGCAGTGGATGCCGGCTTCCTCGACAAAGTGGTCGCAGCCGAAGAACTGCAAGGCGCTGCCCTCGCCGCCGCGCGTCAGTTGAAGAAGATCAACATGACCGCGCACAAGAACACCAAGCTGAAAGTGCGCAAGGCGCTGCTGGAAACCCTGGACAACGCAATCATCCAGGATCAGGAACACTTGGGCTGACACCCGGCTCATACCGATTCAGAAAAGCCCGACCGTCGTGTCGGGCTTTTTCTTGCACGCCCCGTTGAAAACTCCGCAGCAGCTCTAGGACGCCTCTGACCAACAAGTCGGAAACATGCGCTTAAACATCGCCCATCTCCAGACTCTATAGCGGCAATTGCCGAAAACAGTGCACATCCGTACACTGCGCCACCTTTTGTCCCGATGGGCCTGAAAATGCTGTTTGTGTTTCGTATGTTATTGATGGGCCTGCACTTTATTCTGGCGGGGATACTCGGAGTGATCCTCGGGCTGTGCCGGCCATTTAATCCGGACAACAGTCGCCTGTGTGCCCGTCTCTATGCACTGCCGGCCATGTGCATTTTGCGTCTGCGGGTGAAGGCCGATGTTGGCGCGCTAATGAACAAACCCGACAGCTGCGTGATCATCGCCAACCATCAGTCCAACTACGACCTGTTCGTGTTCGGTAACGTGGTGCCGCATCGTACCGTGTGCATCGGCAAGAAAAGCCTGAAGTGGGTACCGCTGTTCGGGCAGCTGTTCTGGCTGGCGGGCAATGTGTTGATCGATCGTGGGAACGCGCACAAGGCGCGCCAGTCGATGCTGACCACCACCGACACCTTGCAGCACAAAGACACCTCGATCTGGGTCTTTCCAGAAGGCACCCGCAACCTGGGTGAAGAACTGCTGCCGTTCAAGAAAGGCGCTTTCCAGATGGCCATTGCCGCCGGGGTGCCGATCGTTCCGGTGTGTGTCAGCAGCTACATCAAGCACATGCGCCTGAACCGCTGGCACAGCGGGAAAATTCTTATACGCTCACTACCGGCGATTCCTACGGCCGGCCTGACCATGGACGACATGCCCATGCTCATCAACCAATGCCGCGAGCAGATGCGCGAATGCATCGATGCGATGGATCGGCAGCTGCAAGCCGCGTGAAAAAGAAGCCCGCCCTGTGCGGGTTTTCTTTTGCCCGCTGAACTGTGCAGATTTCACTGACTCTCAAGCAGCGACACGGCTAAGCTGAAGCCATGTCTCTCCTGCCATCTGCCAAGAAGAAGTGAATCACCACCATGGGTCGAGTTGTTGCTGCTGCGGTTTACAGCGCCGGTAAGAAAGTCACCAATATTTCCCTCGACGAAGGCGCGGCCTGGGCCGCCAAGACCGGCCACTTCGTCTGGATCGGCCTCGAAGAGCCGAACGCCCAGGAACTCTCCAACCTGCAACGCCAGTTCAACCTGCACGAACTGGCCATCGAAGACGCCCTGGAAAAACACAGCCGGCCGAAGCTCGAAACCTTCGGTGATGCGCTGTTCATCGTCACCTACTCGCCGGTGCGCGAACACGGGATTCTGCAGTTCATCGAAACCCATATCTTCGCCGGCAAGGGCTACATCATCACCGCCCGCAACGGTCACTCGGCGTCCTACGCCCACGTCCGCCAGCGCTGTGAGGCGCGGCCATTGTTGCTGGAGCACGGGGAAGATTTCGTACTGTATGCGCTGCTGGATTTCGTGATCGAAAACTATCAGCCGGTGGGCGAAGCGATCCATGCCGAGATTGATGAGCTGGAACGCAACGTATTGTGCAGCGCGCTGAATGAGCACGATATCCAGAAGCTGCACGGCCTGCGTCGCGACGTCCTGCGCCTGCGCCGTTACGCCGCGCCGATGGTGGAAATCGGCGAGGAACTGCAGAAGCTGAGCTTCCCCTTCATCGACAAGAACATGCGACCGTACTTCCGTGATGTGCAGATCCACGTGAACCGGCAGATGGAAGACCTGACCACCCTGGCCGACATCGCCAGCCAGACCATCGAAATCGGCGTGTTGCTGGAGGCGTCACGGCAGAGCGTGGTGCAGCGCAAATTCGCTGCCTGGGCGGCGATTCTGGCATTCCCGACGGCGGTGGCGGGGATCTACGGGATGAACTTCCAGAACATGCCGGAGCTGAGCTGGCACTACGGCTATTTCGGTGTATTGGGCTTTATCACGGTCGGCTGCGTGAGCCTGTGGGCGAGCTTCAAGAAATCGGGCTGGCTATAAGAAAAAACGCCCCCGTGCAAAACACGGGGGCGCCTGGATTCAAGCAGCGGTCGGCTTGTGCGCCACAAAACGCATCATCCATTCCGCAACGGTGGTGCCGTGGTGCTGATGTTCCAGACTGGCCACGCCCTTGCTGTACACCTGCTCGCCCAGCGCTTCCTGACGCAGATCCAGCAGCGCCCGCGAGTAGTCGTGAATGAATTCCGGATGCCCCTGGAAACACAGCACCTGATCGTTGATGTGGTACGCGGCGAACGGGCAGAAATCGCTGGAAGCAATCACCGTCGCGTTCTCCGGCAGTGCCGTGACCTGATCCTGGTGGCTGATCAACAGCGTCAGCTCTTCACGCACTGGGCTCATCCACGGTGCCTTGGCCGCCAGTTTGTAATTGTGAATGCCGACGCCCCAACCCTGTGTAGCACGCTCGCTCTTGCCGCCCAGCAGCAGCGCCAGCAGTTGATGGCCGAAGCACACGCCGAGCAGTTTGTCGCCGCGCTCATAGCGGGTCAGCAGGTATTGCTTGAGGGTCTGGATCCACGGGTCAGTGCCGAACGAGTCAGCCTTGCTGCCGGTGACCAGATACGCATCGAAGGTCAGGTCATCACTCGGATAATCGCCCTGCATCACGTTGTACACCGTGAACTCGGCGGCGATCGGCTGTTGCGAGAACAGGCGCTGGAACATCTGCCCGTAACCCTGATATTGATCGACCAGTTCCGGACGCAGGATGTCGGTTTCCAGAATGCAGATGCGTAGCGACATAAAAAATACCTGACACGTGATGGGAATAATGCACACCCCAGAGCCTGCCTTGAAACCACCCGGCAAGGCAAGCCCCGAAATGCGTCCCCGCCCCGTTAGAACAATTCGCCCTTCGCGGCTTTTTCCAGCAGCAGCGCAGGCGGTGCGAAACGCTCACCGTACTGCTCCGCCAGGTACTGCGCCCGGGCGACAAAGTCCTTCACGCCATATTGGTTGATGAACTGCAACGCGCCGCCCGTCCATGCCGCAAAACCGATGCCGAAGATCGAGCCGACGTTGGCGTCCGCCGTCGACGTCAGTACACCCTCCTCCACGCAACGCACGGTTTCGATGGCCTGCACGAACAGCAACCGGTCACGCACATCTTTCGGCGAAATCTGCCCGTCGGCTTTCTCGAAACGGGTTTTCAGTTCGGGCCACAGATGTTTTTGCCCACCCGCCGGGTACTCATAAAAACCGCCTCCCGCTGCCTTGCCCGGCCGCTTGTATTCGTTGAGCAGCAGGTCAATCACGGCGAACGCCGGGTGCTCAATCAGCGCTTTCCCTTCTGCTTGAAGGTCTTTGGCCGTTTGCTGACGGATATGGCTCATCAGGCTGAGGGAAACTTCGTCAGAGATCGCCAGCGGCCCGACAGGCATCCCGGCCTTGCGCGCTTCGGTCTCGATCATCGGCGCACTGACGCCCTCACCCAGCATCGCAATACCTTCATTGGTAAAGGTGCCGAATACTCGCGACGTGAAGAAGCCGCGACTGTCGTTGACCACAATCGGAGTTTTCTTGATTTGCAGTACGAAATCGAACCCGCGTGCGAGGGTTTCGTCGCTGGTTTGTGCGCCCTTGATGATTTCCACCAGCGGCATCTTTTCCACCGGGCTAAAGAAGTGCAGGCCGATGAACTTGCTTTGATCCGGTACCGCAGTCGCCAAGCCAGTGATTGGCAAGGTCGAGGTGTTGGAAGCAATCACAGCATCGGCGCCGACCACCTGTTGCGCTGCCGCCGAGACCTTGGCCTTGAGCTGACGATCCTCGAACACCGCCTCGATGATCAGATCGCAACCTGCCAGATCGGCATCGCTTTCGGTCGGCTGGATACGCGCCAGCACCGCTTCACGCTGCTGCGCAGACATTTGCCCACGAGCGACTTTTTTATCCAGCAGCGCCGCCGAATGCGCCTTGCCCTTTTCGGCAGCAGCAAGGTTGATGTCCTTGAGCACCACATCGATTCCGGCCACAGCGCTGACGTACGCGATTCCCGCCCCCATCATTCCGGCGCCAAGCACGCCCACACGCTTCGTCACATAAGGCGCAAAACCCTGCGGCCGCGAACCGCCGGCATTGATTTCATTGAGCTGAAACCAGAAGGTGCCGATCAGGTTTTTCGAGATCTGGCCGGTGGTCAGTACGGTAAAGTAGCGGGTTTCGATCAGGTGCGCCGTGTCGAAATCCACCTGCGCGCCCTCCACCGCCGCGCAAAGAATCTTCTCCGGTGCCGGCAACGTGCCTTGGGTTTTGGTGCGCAGGATCGACGGCGCAATCGCCAGCATCTGCGCAACTTTCGGATTGGATGGCGTGCCGCCGGGAATCTGATAACCCTTCACATCCCAACGCTGCACGGCCGCAGGATTGGCCAGAATCCACGCCCGGGCCTTGGCCAGCAGCTCATCGCGATCCGCCGCCAGTTCATCGATCAAACCTGCCTGCAACGCCTGCTGCGGACGGACTTTCTTGCCTTCAAGCAGATACGGCAAAGCCTTTTCGATGCCAAGCATGCGCACCATGCGCACAACTCCGCCGCCGCCCGGTAATAAACCGAGGGTCACTTCCGGCAAACCGAGTTGCACCGACGCATCGTCCAACGCAACGCGGTGGTGGCAGGCCAGGCAGATTTCCCAGCCACCGCCGAGTGCCGCGCCGTTGATCGCCGCGACCACCGGTTTGCCGAGGGTTTCCAGGGTGCGCAACTGGCCCTTGAGGGTCAGCACCATGTCGTAGAAGGCCTTGGCTTCGGGCTTGCCGACCTTGATCAGTTCATTCAGGTCGCCACCGGCGAAGAAGGTTTTCTTGGCCGAAGTGATGATCACCCCGGCGATGTCATCTTTTTCCGCCAGCAGTCGGGCGACGCTGTCGGCCATGGCCTCGCGGTACACCGCGTTCATGGTGTTGGCGCTCTGGCCCGGCATGTCGATGGTCAGGAGGACGATGCCGTCCTGGCCTTTTTCGTAACGAATGGCTTGGGTCATGACAGGATTCCTTGGGATCAGAGGCGTTCGATGATGGTGGCGATGCCCATGCCGCCGCCGACGCACAGCGTCGCCAGGCCGTAGCGCAGGCGTCGGGCTTCCAGTTCATCGAGCAAGGTGCCGAGGATCGCGCAACCGGTGGCCCCCAACGGGTGGCCCATGGCGATCGAGCCGCCATTGACGTTGACCTTGTCCGGGTCGACGGCCATGTCCTTGATGAATTTCAGCACCACCGAGGCGAATGCCTCGTTGACCTCGAAAAGGTCGATGTCTTCCACCCGCAGCCCGGCCTTGGCCAATGCCTTGCGAGTGGCCGGCGCCGGGCCGGTGAGCATGATCGTCGGATCGGTGCTGGTGACCGCCGTGGCGACGATCCGCGCCCGGGGTTGCAGGCCCAACGCGCGCCCCTTGGCTTCGGAGCCGATCAACATCAGCGCCGCGCCATCGACGATCCCCGAGCTGTTGCCCGGCGTGTGCACATGGTTGATCCGCTCGACATGGCTGTAGACACGCAGCGCCGTGGCGTCGAAGCCCAGCTGGCCGATCATCTCGAAACTCGGCTTGAGCTTGCCCAGGCCTTCAAGGGTCGACTCGGCGCGAATGAACTCATCGTGATCGAGCAGGATGATGCCGTTCTGGTCCTGCACCGGCACCAACGACTTGTTGAACGAACCGTCGGCCCGGGCGCGAGCGGCTTTCTGTTGCGAGTGCAGCGCGTAGGCATCGACGTCCTGACGGCTGAAGCCTTCCAGGGTGGCGATCAGGTCGGCGCCGACGCCTTGTGGCGTGAAATGGCTGTGCAGGTTGGTTTGCGGGTCCAGCGCCCAGGCGCCACCGTCGCTGCCCATCGGCACGCGGGACATGGATTCGACGCCGCCGACCACCACCAGCTCTTCAAACCCGGAGCGCACTTTCATCGCCCCCAGGTTCACCGCTTCCAGTCCCGAGGCGCAGAAGCGGTTGATCTGCACGCCCGCGACGCTGACGTCCCAATCGGCCACCTGCACCGCGGTCTTGGCGATGTCCGAGCCCTGATCGCCGATCGGCGTGACACAACCCAGCACCACGTCATCGACCTGGCTGGTGTCCAGCGCAGTGCGCGCTTGCAAAGCGGTCAGCAGCCCTGCCACCAGGTTCACCGGTTTGACGCTGTGCAGCGAACCGTCGGCCTTGCCCTTGCCACGGGGCGTGCGTAACGCGTCGAAAATCAAAGCTTGGGTCATGACGTCCTCGAACCTGTGCGGTGAGTGAAATTCGTGCTGCCACTGTTGTCTTCACCCGTCATGGATTCAATGACCACAGCGCTCAATGACGTTGACGCGCACGCTCAGACGGACGGTCATCCGTGGCCTGATTAACCGGTTCAGGTGCGCGAGCTGTCTAGCAAACGGGCGGCAAAGAAGCTGGCAATGGGCCTCATGCCTTTTTAATAGCGACTGGTAGCAAATACATACGAAATGGATCTAAGCGAAGCGTGACGCGGGCCCTAAGGTGAAGATGTACGTCGTTGTCGTCGGGTTTTGCCGAGACAGGCGTTCGCTACAGGAAGTGCAGCGCTTGCCGTCATGGATATGCAGGCAGGCATCAGGAAATAACAATAAAGGCGGTCAAGCCATGTTCAAACAACCGAAAGTACGGCAAGCAGGGCTCATTCTTTTCGCCACGACGCTGTTGTTGATTCTGCCGAACCTGACCAAGGTCATCGGCTGATTCAAGTGTCAGGTATTGTTTATCGCCACTGAAAATGCGACTGGCCCGCTACCCGGGCCAGCGTGGCTGTGCCAATCTTTGCGCACTTCCACGACATGGACGGCGATCACTTGAAAACGCTCATTCTATTTGGGGCCGCGCTGCTGAGCATGCCCCTGTCTGCCGCGCAGCTGAACCTGGAGCTGGGCGCGAACACCCGCACCTGGCAGACCGAGGAGTTGCTCAAGCATCCTCAGGTACAAACCCTCACGGTCAAGAATGATGTGTCCTACAAGAAGGACATGACCTATCGCGCCGTGCCGATGGCCGCGCTGCTGACCGGCATCAAACCGGAGGATCACCTGCAAGCCGTAGCGCTGGACGGTTTCGCCGCCGAACTGTCCGCCGCGCCGCTACTGAACAACAAAGGCTCTCGCGCCTGGCTGGCCATCGAGGATCCGGCGCAGCCCTGGCCGCCGCTGTCGGAAGGCAAGCACAGCGCCGGACCGTTCTATCTGGTGTGGACCGATCCGCAGGCCGGCAATATCAGCCCGGAACAATGGCCGTTCGAAGTCGCCAGCATCAAGCGCATGGCACCGGTGGCCGAGCGCTTCCCTGCCCTGTTGCCGGATCCTGCGTTGAAGGCCGATGACCCGGTGAATCAGGGCTTTGCCCTGTTCCAGAAGAACTGTCTGGCGTGCCATCGCCTGAATGGCGCAGGCGATGCGCAGTTCGGGCCGGACCTGAATATTCCGTACAACCCGACCGAGTACTTCGGCGCGGACTTCCTCAAGCGCTACATCCGCGATCCGCAGAGTCTGCGTCAGTGGCCGCAGGCGAAGATGCCGGGGTTTACCGCCGAGGTGTTGCCGGATGCGGATCTGCAGAAACTGATCGGGTATTTGCAGCACATGGCCGGGCGCAAGGTTGCGCCCGCCAAGTAAACCGACCACTTCGTTTACTGCTGCTGCACCGAGATGATTGGTGCTGGTGTCGGCGACACCAGCACTTTCGCGTGCATCTGCTCTGACCCGCCGCCCCGGCGCATGCCGCGCACCGGGCAGGCGTCGAGGTAATCCAGCCCCACCGCCAGTTTCAGGTGCCGCTCCGGCCGCGCCAGTTCATTGGTCACGTCAAAGCTGTACCAGGCGTCATCGATCCAGGCTTCGGCCCAGGCGTGACTGGCCAGATGCTCGCAATCCTCGTTGTACAGATAACCCGACACATAACGTGACGGCACACCAAGGCTGCGCGCACAGGCGAGAAACGCGTGAGCGTGATCCTGGCAAACACCCGCCCGCCCGGCAAACGCCTCGGCGGCACTGGTGTCGACTTCGGTGGCGCCCGGCTTGTAGGTCATGTGCTGGTTCAGCCCATGCATCAGGTCGATCAGTGCATTGCGGTCCCGTCGCTGCTTGCAGGATTTCTCGGCAAACGCCCGCAACGCCTCGTCAGCTTCGGTCAGCCGGGTGAAACGCAGGAACGGCAGCGCCGACTGACTCTCGTGCTCGGCTTCGCGTAACTCGTCGATATCGACCTGCCCCCGGGCGCCGATGATGATCGCTTCGTGGGGCTCGTCCATGGTCAGGACGTGCAGAATGTTGCCGAACGGATCGAGCTGGGCGCGCACCGGGCGCGGCAGGTCGAGCTGCCAGCTCAGCACGTGCTGACGCTCGCTGTCGTGGGGTGTCAGGCGCAGGTACTGGATGCTCGCGCGCACCTGATCTTCGTAGTGATAGGTGGTCTCGTGGCTGATGGAAAGTCTCATGCGGCCTCCAGGTAGGAACTGTGAATGGCGTTGCCCAGCTGGCGCACCAGCGGGATGAACTCGGTGAGCCAGGCGTGCAGCCCTTCCTCGAGAATTTCTTGAATGCCGGTGTAGCGCAGACGCGCATCCATTTCCGCCGCCAGCCTTTGTGCGGGACGACCGTTGGCCCCCGGCAACTGCGCCAGAATTTGGTCGATCTCTTCGGTGCAGGCCCGCAGCGAACGCGGCACGTCGGCGCGCAACAGCAACAGCTCGGCCACATGCCGGGCGCCCGGCGCATCGCGATAGATTTCGGTGTAGGCCTCGAACGATGACAGCGCCCGCAACAAGGCGCTCCACTGGTAATAGGCGTGAGCGGTGCCGTCGCTGACTGCTTCGGCCTGATCGCCGGCCATTTCGTAACGGGCGTCGAGCAGGCGCAAGGTGTTGTCCGCCCGCTCGATGAAGGTCCCCAGGCGAATGAAACGAAACGCGTCGTTGCGCATGATGGTGCCGTAGGATGCCCCACGGAACAGGTGCGAACGCTCCTTGATCCACTCGCAGAAGCGGCTCATACCATAGCGGCTGAGGCCCTGATTGGCGATCCCGCGAATCTCCAGCCAGGTGGCGTTGATGTTCTCCCACATGTCGGCGGTGATCCGGCCACGCACCGCATGGGCGCTGGCGCGCGCCGCGCCGAGGCAGCTATAGATGCTCGCCGGATTGGCCGCGTCGAGGGCGAAGAAGTGCAGCAAGCGCTCGGCATGCAGCTCGCCGTGGCGTTCCAGGTAATCGTCCAGCGTGCCGGTGATCAGCAGCGGCATCGCCAGTTCGTGCAGACCGTCGCCACGGCCGTCCTGCGGCATCAGCGACAGCGAATAACTGACGTCGAGCATCCGCGCGAGGTTTTCCGCCCGCTCCAGGTAGCGCGACATCCAGTACAGATCCGAGGCAGTTCTACTTAACATGGCAGGCTTCCTTCAATCCTCGACCACCCAGGTGTCCTTGGTTCCGCCGCCCTGGGATGAATTCACCACCAGAGAGCCTTCACGCAGGGCGACACGGGTCAAACCGCCGGGCACGACCCGGGTTTCGCGGCCGGACAATACGAACGGGCGCAGGTCGATATGGCGCGGCGCAATGCCGTTTTCGACAAAGGTCGGACAAGTCGACAGCGACAGCGTCGGTTGCGCGATGTACGCGTGGGGCTTGGCCTTGATCCGCTCGCGGAACGCATCGATTTCCGCGGTGGTCGCCGCCGGCCCCACGAGCATCCCGTAACCACCGGAGCCCTGGGTTTCCTTGACCACCAGATCCGGAAGATTGGCCAGCACGTGGGAAAGTTCAGACGGGTTGCGGCATTGCCAGGTCGGCACGTTCTTCAGGATCGGCTCTTCGTCGAGGTAGAAACGGATCATTTCGGTAACGAACGGATACACCGATTTGTCGTCCGCCACGCCGGTGCCGATGGCATTGGCCAGCACCACGTTGCCGGAGCGATACGACGACAGCAGCCCCGGCACACCGAGCATCGAATCCGGACGGAAGGCCAGCGGATCGAGAAACGCGTCGTCGAGCCGGCGGTAGATCACGTCCACCGCTTTCGGGCCGTCGGTGGTGCGCATGAAGACCTTGTCGTCGCGCACGAACAGGTCCGCGCCCTCCACCAGCTCCACGCCCATTTCCCGGGCGAGAAATGCATGCTCGAAAAACGCGCTGTTGAAGCGTCCCGGCGTCAGCACCACAACACTCGGGTCGTCGATCGGGCTTGAGCTTTTCAGGGTGTCGAGCAGCAGGTTCGGGTAATGGTCGATCGGGGCGATGCGCTGGGCCGCGAACAGTTCGGGGAACAGGCGCATCATCATCTTGCGGTCTTCGAGCATGTAGCTCACGCCGCTTGGTGTGCGCAGGTTGTCCTCGAGCACGTAATAAGTGCCGTCGCCGTCGCGCACCAGATCGACGCCGGAGATGTGCGAATAGATATCGCGGTGCAGGTCCAGCCCCTGCATCGCCAACTGATATTGCTCGTTGGCCAGCACCTGTTCGGCGGGAATGATCCCGGCCTTGATGATGCGTTGCTCGTGGTAAAGGTCGGCGAGGAACATGTTCAGCGCCTTGACCCGCTGGATGCAGCCGCGCTCGACGATCCGCCATTCACTGGCCGGAATGCTGCGCGGAATGGTGTCGAAGGGAATCAGACGCTCTGTCCCCTGCTCGTCCCCGTAGAGCGTGAAGGTGATCCCGGCGCGATGGAACAGCAGATCGGCCTCGCGTCGCCGCTGGGCCAGCAGCTCGTCAGGCGTTTCGGCCAGCCAGCGGGCAAACTCCCGGTAATGCGGGCGGATCTGGCCGCCGGCATCGTACATCTCATCAAAATAGGTGCGGATCATGCCGTACTCCTTGTCACTCCGGACATACAGGCCTTCGCAAGGCCCGTGCCATCGGCATAAACGCTTTGATTTCAATCGGTTGGATATTCACGCCACACGCACCGCACCATTCCTGTGCGGCAAATGCCCCGACCTGATCGCCCCCGCCTCATTGCGACGCAGTCCCGTCGCCTATCACCAGCATAGTCAGAGTTGATTTCACTGCCCGTCGGCGGCTGCGGATAATCCGCGCATCCGCTGCAAAAACGTCGCTGACGAAGTACGCAGCCTCACTGTTCCGGCTTGCCCTGGCAGCCCTCCCGGCCGTAACCCTGACCGGTTTCCTCTCCTTCCGGTCTTCCCTTTCAGCCACCCCCTCAGGTGGCTTTTTTTTGCGCCGGATTCTTGTTTCAGGGTTTTGCCATGAGGCGTTCAGGGGCAGAAACGACAACGGCCGACCCGAAGGTCAGCCGTTGCTCGACGTGTTGCGAGAGTGATCAGTTCAAACGGTGCCGGTTGCGGATCTCCTGTTTCACGCCCCAGCCTTCGATGATGCCGCCCAAGGGCTCGACCACCGCCGAAAAACCCTGCTCGAAATCGCCAATGTCGTCGTAGGTTGCGTACATCACCTTGCTCAATTCCAGAGACCAGGCGCCGTCGTCGCGCGCACTGACCTGGGCATTGATGGATTCACCGCGAAATTTGCCTGCCGCCCTGCGTGCCCGCTCCTCGTCCGGGAAAATGGCGTAGAACTCGATGGGATGGAATCGGGAAAAATCGAAACCGCCTTCTTTCATGCGGCGCAGCACGCTGCTGCTGATGTCTTCTTGATAGGCTGTGCTCATGAATCGTCCCCCTCGCATAGATGGATAGACTTTCCGTATTCCCTGCACTGGCCCACAGGGCCCGGGTGCTTACGGCAACCGCGTTGCCGGCGGGAAACAAGCATGTAGCTGACAAGACCAGACCTTAGCGATCCGTTCGCTGATCTCGCTTGCAGAGTAGCCCCAAGATAGAGCCGCTGCCAAGGCCTGGTACATGAAGAAAATGAAGATTCAGATTGGGGTGATGCTGCGGATTTCGATGCTGTTCTGGGTTTTCAGGCTTTTCACGCCGGCATCGGCGGTGCGCCCTTCCAGATCGTTCAGGTCAAGCTCGGCGGCGACTGGCAGCAATCGTTCCTTGATGAGGCGAGCTGCCCGTTCATGACTGGGGCATTCCTCGCACTCGAAGACTTCGTCGATCGTTTCACCATGATCGTCCACGAAAGTGACTTTCCACTTTGACATCGGAGCCTCCTCGATCAAACCCGCAAATGGGCTTACACCTATCTCGACTTTTAACAGGATTGATCGTTCAAAAGGTTTACACCGATGCAACATGAAAAAAGCCGAGGCCGGCGTGTTTTCGCACACCGGCCTCGGCTTTTTCTGACCCGTGATCGATCAGTCGTTGCTTGGCTTGTTCACCGCTTGCAACACGTATTGCGGCAAGGCGAAGGCGCCGATATGGATTTCCGGGTTGTAGTAGCGGGTGACGATGCCGCTACCGATGAAGCGCTGTTGCAGAACTTCGCGGCTCAGCTTGCGATAGGCCGGGTTGGTCGAGCCCCAGGCAAAGGTCATCGAACCGCCGATGTAGGTCGGGACGGCTGCCTGATAGAAGTGCCAGTCCGGGAACAGGCTGCGCAGGCGGCCGGCGGTGGTTTTCACTTCTTCGATCTGCATGAACGGCGTGCCGTTCTGGGTCACGAGGATGCCGCCCTCGTTCAGGCAGCGGTGGCAGGCCTGGTAGAAGTTTTCCGAGAACAGCACTTCGCCCGGACCGATCGGGTCGGTGGAGTCGGAAATGATCACGTCGAATTTTTCAGTGGTGGTGGCGACGAAACGCATGCCGTCGTCGATCACCAGGTTCAGGCGTGGATCGTCGTACGCACCGCTGGAGTGGTTCGGCAGAAACTCTTTGCACATGTCGACCACGGTGCCGTCGATCTCGACCATGGTGATGTGCTCGACGCTGGCGTGTTTGGTCACTTCGCGCAGCATGCCGCCGTCGCCGCCGCCAATGATCAGCACGCGCTTGGCGGTGCCGTGGGCGAGGATCGGCACGTGGGTGAGCATTTCGTGGTAGATGAACTCATCGGCTTCGGTGGTCTGGATCACGCCGTCCAGCGCCATCACCCGGCCCATGCGCGGGTTCTGGAAAATCACCAGGTGCTGGTGTTCGGTGCGCACTTCGTGCAGCAGTTTTTCCATGCGAAAACGCTGGCCGTAGCCTTCGTAGAGGGTTTCCAGGTATTCGCTGGTCTTGGTGACGGTCATGGTGAAGTGCTCCGATGAATGCGCGGGCGCCAATCGTCAGGTTCGATTGCCCGGGAAAGGCGCGCATTCTACGTTGCCGAAGATGACAGGTCGAACCTCAGTTCATCGGCCCGACCCGATCAGGGTGCGAACGGTCAGATCCGCACGTTGCCCCGCGGCCCGGCAATCGCCCAGATGATCAGGCCCAGCACCGGCAGCAGGATGATCAGCAGCACCCAGAGGATTTTCATCCCGGTCTCGGCGCCGCTTTTCAGCACATTGATGATCGCCCAGATGTCGAGCGCAAGAATGATCAGGCCGACCAGGCCGTTGAACGTGGAACCCATGGTGTCGCTCCAGAATAGTGGCATGCACTTTTAGGATAGACGGTCGCGCACAGGGTTCCCTTTTATTGCATTCAGACGTGAACGGCGACCTTCAGGGCTTCCAGCGACGGCGCGGCGGCAATGCCGACTTCGGCGCACAGTTCCAGCACGCGCGGCACGTCGTTGCCGTAAACCAGCACCACTTGCAGCTCGTCGTCGAGCAGCTGGCTGAAGTTCATCAGGGTGTAACCGCCGTTTTCCTTGTTCAGGCTGCTCATCTGCACCTGGATGCGGTTGAGCGCGGTCAGCGCCTCGGTCTTGGCCAGTTGCTTGGGCTTGAGGTTGAACTCGACGCCCGGGCCGAACGAAGCCACGATCTGTGCGAACAGGTCAACGTAGGTGTCCGCCTGAAACAGTACGGTCTCGGGCAGGCTGCCGACCACCACCCATTCGCCCAGCGGAATCGGGAAAGTGTCGTCGTAGTTGATGTCCGGGTTGGCGGTCAGAAAAGCATCGGCATCGGCGTAGGCCTGCGCCGCTTCGTCAGCGACCTTCAGGATCTCGTCTTCGCCCATGCAGCCGGAGCTGATTTTGCTGATGAGTTCGGCGAGTGCGGCTTTCATGGGAGCGGATCCTGTGGCGAAGAGAATTTTGAGGGCGCGAAGGATAGCGCATTCTCGCCTTCGCCACAGAACGGGTTCCGGCCAGCGGCTTCAGCCCAGCAGTTTTTCCAGCTGCGCGGTGGTGTCCACAGCGCCCATGGTGCGGGCCGCGTCCAGCGCGGTGATGCCGTTGGCATCCTTGGCTTTCGGATCGGCGCCCTGGTCGATCAGGTAGTCGACGATTTCAACCCGGTTGAACATCGCCGCCATCATCAACGCCGTGCGTCCGTCGAAAGAGGCACCTTCAATCTGCGCCCCACCTTCGACCAACGCCTTGACCACGGCCAGGTCACCCTTGAACGCCGCGCCGGCAATCGGGCTTTGGCCGTTGCCGTTACGTTGTTCCGGGTCGGCCTTGTGCTTGAGCAACACTTGCACCGCGTCCACATGCCCGTAGTAACTGGCGAGCATCAGCAGGGTGTCGCCCTTGCTGTTGGTCAGGTTCACCGGCAGACCGGCAGTGATCAGGCGATCCAGCATTACCGCATCGCCCTCACGCGCCTTGTTGAATACCTGCTCGGTGAATTCGGCGGCTTCTTCTGGGGTCATCTGGCGGCTTTGGTCGGACATGGGGCAACTCCACTTTCGGTCGATCGGAAAGCCGATAGTTTCCCGAGCGCGGCGATAGCTGTCATCCCCTTTTTTCCGAGACCGCCGATAGCCAATATCAATAACGGAACTTGCCTGCCCGGATGTCCGCAAGGATTCCATCCGAGACCTGCACGTAGGTTTCTGTCCCTGGCAGCCAGGCATAAATCGGGTCATCGCCTGTCTGGCGGGGATCGAAGCCTTCGTTTTTCAGGCGCGTCTTCTGGTATTTGAAGGTGCCGGTGGTTTCCATTTTCACCTTGACCCGTAAGAACAACGGCACCGCGTAGGCCGGCATACGCTGGCGGACGAAGGCCAACAGTTCGGCGAAATCCAGGGTCGCCAAAGACTCGGCCGGGGTGATCGCCGCCATCCCGGCGCGACCGTTGGTGTTGGGGATTTCCACACCATAGGCCACGGCTTCGGAAATGTGCGGATGTTGGAGCAGCAGGTTCTCGACCTCGGTGGTCGAGACGTTCTCTCCCTTCCAGCGGTAGGTGTCGCCGAGGCGGTCGACAAACTGTGCATGACCAAAACCGATGTTGCGCAGCAGATCGCCGGTATTGAAAAAGCGATCCCCTTTGATGAACACGTCCTGCAGCACGACTTTGGCGGTTTTCTGCGGATCGGTGTAGCCGTCCAGCGGCGCCTTGTCGTCGATCCGCGCCAGCAGCAGGCCTCGCTCGCCCCGACCGACCTTGCGCATGAACCCGTCAGCGCCACGAATCGGCTCGCCGCTGTCCTGGTCGTAGGCGACCAGTTCCCAGGCCATCAGCGAGAAGCCGATGGTGTTGTCGAAATTGAGGATGTTGGTGAAGCCAATATTGCCGTCGCTGGCCGCGTACAGCTCGCAAATGTGATCCACGCCGAAACGGGTCTTGAACTCGGCCCACGCGCCGGGCCGCAGGCCGTTGCCGATCATTTTGCGCACGTCGTGACGGCTGTCGTCGGCGCTGAGCGGCTGATCCACCAGATAACGGCACAACTCGCCGACGTAACCGATGGTGGTTGCGCGGTAGCGGCGCACGTCGCTCCAGAACTGGCGGGCGCTGAACTTGCGGCGAATCGCGAAACCCGAAGCGCCATTAACCGCCGAACCCCAACACACGCAAAGCCCGGTGGCGTGGTACAGCGGCAAGGTGCAATAGACGATGTCGTCCGGGCGCATGTCGAGGGCGATCATGCCGAAGCTCGCCGAACTGCGCATCCAGCGGCCGTGCTTGAACACGCCGGCCTTGGGCAAACCGGTGGTGCCGGAGGTGTAGATGTAGAAACAGGGGTCGTCGAAGAAAATCTGCCGGCTGCTGGCCGGGTTGTCGCCCGAGGCGTCGGCACTGGCGCTGATCAGGTTGATGTAGCCCTCGGGCGCGATGCCCGGATGGCTGAAGGTATCCTGATCGGCGACGAACCAGGCGCGCGTTGCCGGGATCGACACTTGCTCGCGTACCGCCGCAAATGCCGGCAGCAGTTCCTCACCGACGACAATCGCCGCCGGCGTCACCAGATTGATGCTGTGGATCAGCGTATCGCGGGTCTGCGAGGTATTGAGCAGCGCGCTGACGGCGCCGACCTTGGCCAGGGCCAGAATCGTCACCAGCAGTTCCGGGCGGTTCTCGATGAACACCGCCACCACATCGCCCTTGCCGATACCCTGGCCGATCAAATAGTGGGCAATGCGGTTGGCCCACTGGTTGACCTGTGAATAACTCAGCACCACCTCGCCCGACAGCAGCGCGGGGCCTTCGGGATTGCGCAGGGTCGCTTGCTCGAATGTCCAGCCCAGGCCACAGGTTTGGGTCGGATCCTTGACGTTGGCCACCTTCATGCCTTTCACCACCCGCGGGATGGCTTTGGCAATCATCGGCAGTTTGCGGAGCATCATGCCCCAGGTAATCGTGTCGCTCGGCGCGTGGCGCATGGCAGCTCCCGTTCGACCTTGACGTGCAGGCCGGATTTTTATTGTCGGGCAATCGGGTGAGGCAACCGGCGCTTCTCGAGCGGGGGTCGTGGCCGAAAATACGTCAGGGCTTCGCGGGCTGTACACGCGGTTTTTGCAATGTTTTGTATCCGCCAGCGCTATATGGCGAAGCGGGATTGCTGCCGGACGGAATGGTTCCATCGGATCGACAGCGATCCCGCAAAATGCAGGATGCACGATGGCCATTCATGCAGATTGCACGACAGCCGAAATGAGAAAATTTTATAACCTGCTGTTTTATAACGATTTTTAAAAAAATAAATACTGGCACAATCGCTGCAACTCCCTACGCATGCTTGCCATTCAAGTGCATACGGAGCTGAAAGACATGAGCCTGATCCAAGAAAAATTTACCTCCCTGTTCTCCAACTTCGACGTCACCACTGCGCCACGTCCCGATGGCGGGATCCTGCTGACACTGAAGAGTGCCGACGGCAAAGTGTTCAAACGTGCGCTGACCTATCAGCAACTGCATGCCGGCGATCAACTGTCGTGGGCGATCAGCGCGATCCGTCGTGATCTGGCAGAACAAGCCAGCGAGCTGCCGCAGATCGGCATGCTGCAAAGTCAGCAACGTTTTGCCCTGCCGACTTATCACTCGATGTAATTCGAACACCGTATAAACAGACAGGCCGTGGAGCTTTCGCTTCACGGCCTGTTTTTTTGCGCGGCGATTGTGTGAACTCAGAACGCTTCGGGTTCGATCCCAGTGAAGCTGTCGACGGTCACATGACCTTCCAGCTCCCCGCCCTCACGAGCCAGGCCGCAGGTTTGCAGGCCGGCTGACTGGGCGGCGTCGAGTTCCTGGACGATGTCGGAGAGGAACAGGATTTCCTGCGGTTCGACTCCGATGGCCTGCTGGATATTGGTATATGACTGCGGCTCGCGCTTGGGGCCCGACGTGGTGTCGAAGTAGCCACTGAACAACGGCGTCAGATCTCCTGCTTCCGAGCAGCCGAAAATCAGCTTCTGCGCCTGGATCGAACCGGACGAATAAACAAAAAGTTGATAACCGGCCTGATGCCAGCGCTGGAGCGCTTCAACAGCGTCCGGGTAAACATGGCCTTTCAACTGCCCGGCCTGATAACCCTGCTCCCAGACCATGCCTTGCAACGCTTTCAGCGGCGTGGCTTTGCGGTCTTCGGCGATCCAGGCCAGCAGAATTTCCACGACTCGCTCGACGTCAGCCTGCGGTTCGTTGCTGTCGCGGCGCACGGCATCCAGTTGCTCGGCAACGTCGGCGCGCTGGGCGTTCTGACGGACGAAGTCCGGCAGGTGTTTGGCGGCATATGGGAACAGCACGTCGAACACAAAACTCACCGCGCTGGTGGTGCCTTCGATGTCGGTGAGAATGACCTTGATCGACATCGCTCAGTCCTCCAGACGCGGGAAGCGACCGGCGATGTCTTCGCCGGTGAAGTTGGCGACCCAGCCTTCAGGGTTGTTGAACAGACGGATCGCCACGAAATGCGGGTTCTCGCCCATATCGAACCAATGCTTGGTACCGGCCGGCACCGAAATCAGGTCGTTCTTCTCGCACAGCACGGCGTAGACGTAATCGTCGATGTGCAGGGTAAACAGACCGCGACCGGCAACGAAGAAGCGTACTTCGTCTTCGCCATGCCGATGTTCTTCGAGGAACTTGGCGCGCAATTCGGCTTTTTGTGGGTGGTCGCTGTTGAGGCTGATCACGTCGACCGTGATGTAGCCGCGCTCAGTCATCAGTTTGTCGATCTGCTCTTTATAAGCACCGATCACTTCTTCCTGGCTGGCGCCGGGCTGGATCTTCGCGGCGGCTTGCCAACGGTCGAAGCGCACGCCCTGCTCGGCCAGGGTCGAAGCGATGTCTTCGAAATGGGTCAGCACCTTGTTCGGAATCTCGGGGCTGGAAACGTGATAGACGGACAGGCTGCTCATGGGGCATTCCTCGGTATCGGCCTTGCCGTCCGGTTCTTCGAGACCGGTCGGGCACTGCATTCATCGGGCAAAGGGGCTGGTTCTGGTGAAGTCAGCCTTGGCGGTTCATGACGCTGCGGGTCTTCAACTCGCATTCAAACAGGAATTCAAAGGCCTCGATCTGGCGCAACGCGTCGCTCATCTGCGCGCCCCAGGTGTAGAGGCCGTGGCCGCGAATCAGATAACCCACGCAATCGGGATGGGCCTCGAGCCAAGGCTGCACCTTGGCAGCGAGGCGTGCAATGTCCTGATCGTTGTCGAAGATCGGCACGCGCACCCGGGATTCGTGGGTCGAGACGCCGCTGAAGGCTTTTTGCAGTTCGTAGTCTTCGAACTCGATGAAGTCTTGCGGCGTCAGGCGCGACAGCACCGTGGCGTTCACCGAGTGGGTGTGCAACACCGCGCCGATTTCCGGGCGCCAGCTGTAGAGCTGGGTGTGCAGCAGGGTTTCGGCGGACGGTTTTTTGCCGGGTTCCAGGCTGTTGCCGGACAGATCGGTGGCGAGCACGTCGTCCAGGCCCAACTGGCCCTTGTGCTTGCCGGACACGGTCAGCAGCGCTTCGCTCGGCGACAGGCGCGTCGAGTAATTGCTGCTGGTGGCCGGCGACCAGCCGCGACCATAAAGAAAACGCCCGGCGTCGACAATTTGCTGGGCAAGCTGTTCACGGGTAAGGCTCATGGCCTGTCCTCTTGCATTCGAATGGCAATGATAACGGCAGCGGCGAGCGCTGCGAGACTGGCAATACTAAAGGTCAATGTCGCGCCGAGGGCATTCCAGCTGTAGCCGGAATACAACGCGCCGAACGCACCACCGGTGCCAGCCAGCGCGGCATACAACGCCTGACCCTGCCCTTGCTGACGCGCGCCGAAGCTACGTTGCACGAACGCGATGGCAGCCGCATGAAAGCTGCCGAACGTCGCCGCGTGCAGCACCTGGGCAAACAGCAAGACCCACAGGAACTCGGCGAACGAACCTAGCAGCAACCAGCGCAACGCCGTCAGCAGAAAACTCGCCATCAACACCCGCCGCAGGGAAAAACGCGCGAGGATCCGGCTCATGGCCATGAACATCAGCACTTCCGCCACCACGCCGACCGCCCAGAGCATGCCGATCACGCCGCGGCTGTAGCCCAGTCGTTCGAGGTGCAGGGTCAAAAACGTGTAATACGGCCCGTGACTCATCTGCATCAGCGCCACGCAACCGTAAAACGCCAGCACCCCGGGATTGCGCAACTGTTTGAGAAAGCCCTCGCCCGTCGGACGGTTGCCCTGAGGCGGTTGCGCATTCGGCACCCACAGACTGCTGAGGACGATGCCGGCCATGATCAACACCAGCGCCGCCGGGTAGATGTCGAGGCTGAGCCATTCGAACAGGCGACCGAGGGCGACCACGGTGATGATGAAACCGATCGAGCCCCACAGGCGAATCTGACTGTAGCGGGAGGTCTGGCCCTGCAAATGCGCCAGAGTGATGACTTCGAACTGCGGCAGCACCGCGTGCCAGAAAAACGCGTGCAAGGCCATGACCATCGCCAGCCAGGCGTAGGTCTTGCTGACGAAAATCAATGAGAACGTCAGCAGCGTGCACACCGCGCCGAAGCGCACGATGGCCAGGCGCCTGCCGGTGTAATCGCCAAGCCAACCCCAGATGTTCGGTGCTACGCAGCGCATCAGCATCGGGATCGCCACCAGTTCGCCGATCCGCGCGGCACTGAAACCGAGGTGATCGAAGTACAGCGCCAGAAACGGCGCCGTCGAACCGAGCAAGGCGAAATAGAACAGATAGAAACTGGACAGCCGCCAGTACGGGAGCGCCGCCACGGTCAGACCGCGGCGGCTTTGAGATCACCCATCAAAGCTGACCCAGCACCGGGGTGCTCACGCGCACATCGGCGTTCTGGCCACGGTGGCGCAGCAGGTGATCCATCAACACGATGGCCATCATCGCCTCGGCAATCGGCGTGGCGCGGATACCGACACATGGGTCGTGACGGCCCTTGGTAATGACATCGACCGGGTTGCCATCGATGTCGATCGAACGGCCCGGGGTGGTGATGCTCGAGGTCGGCTTCAAGGCCAGGTGCGCGACGATCGGCTGCCCCGAAGAGATCCCGCCAAGGATGCCGCCCGCGTTGTTGCTGAGGAAACCTTCCGGGGTCAGCTCGTCACGGTGTTCGGTGCCGCGCTGGGCGACGCAGGCGAAACCGGCGCCGATTTCCACACCTTTGACCGCGTTGATGCTCATCAGCGCATGGGCCAGTTCGGCATCGAGACGGTCGAAGATCGGCTCGCCCAGGCCCGGCATCACGCCTTCGGCAACCACGGTGATCTTCGCCCCGACGGAGTCTTGATCGCGGCGCAACTGATCCATATAAGCTTCCAGCTCCGGCACTTTGTCCGGGTCCGGGCTGAAGAAGGCATTCTGCTCGACCGATTCCCAGGTCTTGAACGGGATTTCGATCGGGCCGAGCTGGCTCATGTAGCCGCGAATGACGATGCCTTGGCTTGCCAGGTACTTCTTGGCGATGGCGCCAGCCGCGACGCGCATGGCGGTTTCCCGCGCGGAGCTGCGACCGCCGCCGCGATAATCGCGCTCGCCGTATTTGTGGTGGTAGGTGTAGTCGGCGTGGGCCGGGCGGAACAGGTCCTTGATCGCCGAGTAGTCCTTGGACTTCTGGTCGGTGTTGCGAATCAGCAGGCCGATGGAGCAGCCGGTGGTGCGGCCCTCGAACACGCCGGAAAGGATTTCGACTTCGTCGGCTTCCTGGCGCTGGGTGGTGTGGCGGCTGGTGCCCGGCTTGCGACGGTCGAGGTCGCGTTGCAGATCTTCAAGGGAAATCTCCAGGCCCGGCGGGCAGCCGTCGACAATGGCGACCAACGCCGGACCATGGCTTTCGCCCGCGGTGGTGACAGTGAACAGCTTGCCGTAGGTATTGCCGGACATGCAGGACGCTCCGTGAAATCGAACCCAGATTCGTGATGCGCGCCAGTATACGCAGGCTAACCGAGTAGTTCATCCTCGAACCTTAGCGGTGTGGGTGAGTCCAACCGGCACCTTGGCAAATGATGGCGTGATGATGCTGCGAGTTTTGATCTTGAGCCTTTCCCTGTTTACCGGCTTCGTCCAGGCGACTGTCCTGCAACGTCCGGTCACGTTGACGACTGACAACGGCGAACTTTTCGGCTCGCTATTGCTGCCGAAATCCGACAACCCCGTGCCGGTTGTCCTGATCCTTTCTGGCTCGGGTCCTACCGATCGTGACGGAAACAACCCCGACGGCGGGCGCAATGACAGCCTCAAGCGACTGGCCTGGGTGCTGGCCAAACACAACGTCGCCAGTGTGCGTTTCGACAAGCGCGGCGTGGCTGCCAGCCTGGCCGCAACCCCGGACGAGCGAAACCTGTCGGTGGAAGCCTACGTGGCGGACGCCGTGGCCTGGGGGCAGAAGCTGAAAGCCGATCCGCGCTTCGGTCCGTTGATCCTGCTCGGCCACAGCGAAGGCGCGCTGATTGCCAGCCTGGCCGCTCCAAAGGTCGACGCGGCGGCGGTCATTTCGCTTTCCGGCACGGCCCGGCCGATCGATCAGGTGCTGCGCCGGCAACTGGCCCGCAGCCTCCCTCCCCCGTTGATGTTGCGCAGCAACGAACTGCTCGACAGCCTCAAGGCCGGGCATACCGACGACAATGTGCCAGCCCCGTTGCAGGTGATTTTCCGTCCGAGTGTGCAGCCGTACCTGATTTCGCTGTTCCGTCAGGATCCGGCGGCGGCCTTCGCTCAACTGCAAATGCCGGCGCTGATCGTGCAAGGCAGCAACGACATTCAGGTCCAGGTCGATGATGCGAAATTGCTCAAGGCCGCCAAACCGGACGCGCAACTGGCGCTGATCGAAGGCATGAACCACGTGTTGCGCATCGTGCCCAACGACGTGAAGCGGCAACTGGCCTCCTACAAGGACCCGAATTTGCCGCTGGCGGCGGAACTGGGGACACGCGTCCTTGGATTTATTGACGGACTTCGCACCCGTTGAGCTCTTTTACCCTCTAGTCCTATGGAAAACGGCCGATAAGCCTTTGTCGCCAGCGTACTGGCTGGCGGCAAGCAGCTTGGACAGGATCTCGCCGTTATGACCGATACCCAGACTTCACCCGACACCACCGCTGAAAAAGACGCACCGCCAGCGGTCGAGCTGCCCTGGGCGGATGTCCACGTCGAGCACCACAAGATGCTCCGCCTGGCGCCGTTGCAGACCGACCGCAACACCGGCGGGCGGCCGCTGCGCTTCGTTGAATTCGGTTACGCCGAGCGCAACGGCAAAGAACACAGCCTGATGCGCATGGCGATCAAGTTGCCCGCTCAGCGAGTGCGCAAAGAGCAGAATCACCTGGACGTGTGGGTCGACCACACCACCAAGCGTGTGCATTTCGGCCCGGACAGCGGTTTGCAGATCGAACCGCTGAACCGTGGCATCGGCCGTTTCATGGCTGCCCAAGGCATCAACTGGGCAAAAAAACGCTGGCCCACCTACACCGTCGACGGCATGGACTTGAACAACAAGGACGCGCTGAACGAAGACACTCGCTTGCGCCGCGATCACTTTCTGCGGGTGCATGGCTTTGATGTGGTTTACGCCGACGCCCAGCATTTGAAGGGCAGCGTCAAAGAAGTGAAGGTCGGCGACCTGCTGGGTGACTGGAACAGCGAAAAGCTGCAGATTGTCGAAATTCTCGAAGCTGCGCAGATGTTGCAGCAGGCCGAGCAGAATCTGGCCGAGCAGGAAGTGAAGCTGAAGAAGCAGGAAGACAAGGTCAGCAAGTTCAAGCGCGAAGACGCCGGGCTGCGTTTCACTATTACCTGTCTGGTGGCGTTTGCGGTGTTTCAGGCCGGGTTGCTGATCTGGATTGCTACGCACCGCTAAGCCAATGATCGTTCCCACAGAGGTGGGAACGATCGGTCCAGGTCAGACGCGGGAAGCGAACAGTGCCTGATGGGCGCGACACTGTTCGGCGGTCAGCATGAACACACCATGCCCGCCGCGCTCGAACTCCAGCCACGCGAAGTCGACCTCCGGATACAGCGCTTCGACGTGGACCTGGCTGTTGCCCACCTCGACAATCAGCAAACCCTTCTCGGTCAGATGATCCGCCGCTTCGGCGAGCATCCGGCGTACCAGGTTCAAGCCATCGTCGCCACAGGCAAGGCCCAGTTCCGGCTCGTGCTGGTATTCGTCCGGCATGTCGGCGAAATCTTCCGCATCGACGTAGGGCGGGTTCGACACGATCAGGTCGAAACGTTGACCCGGCAGACCATCGAAACCATCGCCCTGTACGGTGAACACCCGCTCATCGACGCCATGACGCTCGATGTTCTGGTTCGCCACTTCCAGCGCTTCGAACGACAGATCCGCCAGCACCACTTCGGCGTTCTGGAACTCGTAGGCGCACGCGATGCCGATGCAGCCGGAGCCGGTGCACAGGTCGAGAATCCGCGCCGGCTCGTCGCCGATCCATGGGGCAAAACGGTTTTCGATCAGTTCGCCAATCGGCGAGCGCGGGATCAGCACGCGCTCATCGACGATGAACGACATGCCGCAGAACCAGGCTTCGCCCAGCAGGTAAGCGGTCGGAATGCGCTCTTCGATGCGGCGCTTGAGCAGGCGCTGAAGATTGACCAGCTCATCGTCCTCCAGCGCGCAATCCAGATAGCTGTCGGCGATTTCCCACGGCAGGTGCAAGGCACCAAGCACTAGCTGCCGGGCTTCGTCCCAGGCATTGTCGGTGCCATGGCCGAAAAACAGATCCTCCCCATGGAAGCGGCTGACGGCCCAACGGATATGGTCGCGTAGGGTACGAAGTCGGGAAGTGATCACGGGGCAGAACTCCAGAAAAAACGACTGGCGATTCTAGCAGCCAAAACGCGCCGCGACGACGCAGGAAAGATTCCGGGGCGACGGTAGGACTCTTCCGATTTTCCCCTCGGCTATTGAACAGATCGTGTAACTTGACAAGGCTGCAGGCCAGCAACGACGGTGCCTACGATGGTAGCGATTCACAGAACCGCTCAGCCAGAGGACAATGTCGCAAAAGCCCCACCCGAAGGAGCCCCAGAATGTCCGTTCCAAAAACGATGTTTCAACTCAGCGGTCGCGGTTACGCAGCGGCCACGTTGAGCCATGCCACCGTGGTCATCATCGATGCCCAGAAAGAGTACCTCAGCGGCCCGCTGGCCCTGAGCGGCATGGACGCGGCTGTCGCGAACATCAAACAACTGGTTGCCGCCGCCCGCGCAGCCGGTCGGCCGATCGTGCACGTGCGTCACCTCGGCACCGTCGGCGGTCTGTTCGACCCGCAGGGCGAACGCGGCGAGTTCATCCCCGGTCTGGAACCCCAGGGCGATGAAACCATCATCGGCAAGTTGCTGCCGAGCGCCTTTCACGGCACCGAACTCTATGATCGTCTGCAAACCATCGGCTCGCTGGACCTGATCGTCTGCGGCTTCATGAGTCACTCCAGCGTCAGCACGACTGTGCGCGCGGCGAAAAACCTGGGCTTCCGCTGCACCCTCGTCGAAGACGCCTGCGCCACCCGCGATCTGCCGTTCAAGGGCCGCGTGCTCAGCGCCGAACAGGTGCAGGAAGCGGAAATGGCAATCATGGCCGACAACTTCGCCACCCTCGCCCTGACCCAGGATCTGATCTGATCGACCGTAAATGAGCGGCTCAGCCCGCCGCTCATCTGCAAAAACCTCGCATTTGCTTCAATTACCCTAGCCTCAGGAACAACCCGGTCAACTCCCGGTCGAAGGGCCGATACCCATTGAGGAAGGTCGGAATGAAGTTATCCGATGGATTTGACGCACGCCGCTTGCGGCCCAAAGGCCAAAGCAACTGGCGATTTCGATTCGGCGCGGCGATCGCGGCCATTCTGGCCACGTTCGGCGTGCTGCTGGCGATGGCCGGGGCCGCCAGCCTGCTGGGGCGCCCGCCGGCGCTCGGCGACCTGAACGCAACACCGCTCGGCTCGGCGATCATTCTCGCGGTCGGCCTGCTGTTCCTGTATTTCGGCGTGGCCCTGTGGCGTCGTTGCCGGCGCCGCGCACGGCAATCGCGAGAATTGAACATGTCCCCGCACCTGATGAAAAAACACGATTGAATTGAGGGCCTGGCTTTTTGCCGGGCCGTTTTGTGTCCGTTTGGGTAAACTGGCCGCCCTTCGCGGAGGCTGACATGCAAGACGACGATTTTTCCCTGTTCAAAAGTGCGATTCAAGGCGTCAAGCCGATCAAGCACGACCGCGCCGACACCGGCAAACCCAAGACTGACCGTGACCGGATCGCCAAGCTGCGCCAGTCCGCCACCGTGCGCACCGACACCACCACCGTTGATGGCCTGTCCGATCAGTTCGTGATCGACGTCGGTCCCGAAGACGAGTTGATGTGGGCCCGCGACGGGGTGCAGGAAAGCCAGATGCGCAAGCTCAAGATCGGGCAGATCCCGTTCGAAGGCAGCCTCGACCTGCACGGCATGAGCGTAGAAAAAGCCCGCGAAACCCTTTGGGCGTTTCTCGCCGAAGCCACCAGATTCGAAATCCGCTGCGTACGCGTCACCCACGGCAAGGCCGTGCGTCTGGACGGCAAGCGGCCGATGATCAAAAGCCACGTCAACACCTGGCTGCGCCAGCATGCGCAAGTGCTCGGTTTCTGCTCGTGCCAGGCGAAACATGGCGGCGCCGGCGCGGTTTACGTGATGCTGAAACGCACCATGATGGAAGGCCGCGACGAATAAACCCGTCACACCGAACTTGCAGGGTCGTGTCCGCCACCGTACCCTTGCCCTTTGCGAAAATCCCCACAGGTAGTTTCATGTCCCTGGAACAGAATTACACCGCGATTCTCGGCCAACTGGGCGAGGACGTCTCCCGCGAGGGCCTGCTCGACACGCCAAAGCGTGCCGCCAAAGCCATGCAGTACCTCTGCCGCGGTTATCAACAGACGCTCGAAGAGGTCACCAACGGTGCCCTGTTCAGCTCCGACAACAGCGAAATGGTGCTGGTCAAGGACATCGAGCTCTACTCGTTGTGCGAACACCACCTGCTGCCGTTCATCGGCAAGGCCCACGTCGCGTACATCCCGAGCGGCAAAGTGCTGGGCCTGTCGAAGGTCGCGCGGATCGTCGACATGTACGCCCGCCGCCTGCAGATCCAGGAAAACCTCAGCCGCCAGATCGCCGATGCGGTCCAGCAGGTCACCGGCGCGCTGGGCGTGGCCGTGGTGATCGAGGCCAAGCACATGTGCATGATGATGCGCGGTGTGGAGAAACAGAATTCGTCGATGATCACTTCGGTGATGCTCGGTGAGTTCCGTGAAAACGCGGCGACCCGCAGCGAGTTTCTCAGCCTGATCAAGTAATGCGTGACAGAAAAAAACCGGCGTTGATCGCCGGTTTTTTTTCGTCCGTGAAAAATCGGGTAAGCTGCGCGCCTTCTTCAATGTCCCTGTGAGGCTTGTAACGTGTTCGTCAAAGCGCTTCGTGTCGGCCTCGGCCAACTGATCATCTTCGTTGATTTCCTGACCCGTCCGGGCAAGAAACAACGCCCCGCCGCTGCCCAGGCTGAGGTTGACGCCGCCGCCAGGGACCTGACCCTGTATCAGTTCCACGCCTGCCCGTTCTGCGTGAAGACCCGCCGCAGCCTGCGTCGCCTGAATGTGCCGGTGGCCCTGAAGGATGCGAAAAACAACGAGCAGGATCGTCAGACCCTGCTGGAACAGGGCGGCAAGATCAAGGTGCCGTGCCTGCGCATCGAAGAGAACGGCCAGACCACCTGGATGTATGAGTCCAACACGATCATCGAATATCTGAACCAGCGGTTCGCCGCAGTCTGAATCAAAAAAAACCGGCCTGATGGCCGGTTTTTTTATGCCGCCTGCACGGCCTGTGCCTGGCGCACCACCGCCGCCAGACGCTTGAGCCCTTCATCGAGTCGTGAAGGATCGATGTGACTGAAGTTCAGGCGCAGATGACCGGGATTGCGATCCGGCTCGGGGAAGAATGGTTCGCCCGGCATGAACGCCACATCGTCGGCCAGCGCGGTGTTCAGCAACGTGCGCGTGTCCAATGGCTGCTTCAGGGTCAACCAGAAAAACAGCCCGCCCTGCGGCGTGTTCCAGTCCGCCAGATCGGCGAAATGGGTTTCCAGCGCCGCTTGAAAGGCGTCGCGGCGCTGACGGTAGAAGCCGCGCAATTCACTCAAGTGCTGTTGATATTTCTCACTGCCAATCCACTGCAATGCCTGCCACTGACCGATGCGGTTGGTGTGCAGATCCGCCGATTGCTTGAGTTTGAGCAGATGCGGGAAAAGGTCCGGGCTGGCAATCAGGTAGCCGACTCGCAGGCCCGGCAACAGGGTTTTCGACACGGTGCCGGTGTAGATCCAGCTGGATTTCTTCAGGCGTCCGGCAATCGGTCGGGCGCTGCCGCCGTCGAAGGTCAGTTCGCGATAGGGTTCGTCTTCGATCAGGGTCACGCCGAATTCGTCGAGCAATGCCGCAACGGCTTCGCGCTTGGCTTCGCTGTAGCGCACGGCGGACGGGTTCTGGAAGGTCGGGATCAGATAGATGAACGCCGGGCGATGCTGTTCCAGACGCTGACGCAATTGCGCGAGGTTCGGGCCGTCAGCCTCCAGCGGCACGGTCAGGCAATCGGCGCCGAACAGCTGGAAGATCTGCAGGGCCGCCAGATAGGTCGGCGCTTCGAGCAGGATTTCGGTGCCCTTGTCGATGTACAGCTTGGCCGCCAGATCCAGAGTTTGCTGGGAGCCGCTGACCACCAGCACCTGACTCGCCTCACACGGCAAACCCAGCGCTCTCGCCTCTGCTGCCAGCGCTTCGCGCAGTGCCGGCTCGCCTTCGCTCATGCCGTACTGGCCGAGAGACAGTGGCATGTCGGCCCATTCAACCTTCGGCAGCATGGCTTCAGCCGGCAAACCGCCAGCAAACGACATCACTTCCGGGCGCTGGGCCGCGGCAAGGATTTCACGGATCAGAGAACTTTTGAGGCGCGAGACACGTTCGGAAAAAGCCATGGAGGTCACCGCTAGCGAGGCATGGTAAAAATGAGTCAAACTTGTTGACTGAAATTACGACAGCCTCACTGGAAACATCAATATGCTTGACCTTAAAAACTGCGCCAGCCAGCAACAAGCCATGGAAGCGTTTTTCTTCGGTTACCAGGCGTTCACCGCCAAGGCCGATGAAATGCTCGAGCGTCGCGGCTTGTCCCGCGTGCATCAACGCATCGTGTTTTTCATCGCTCGCTATCCGAACCTGAGCGTCAAGGAATTGCTCGCGCTACTCGGCGTCAGCAAGCAGGCGCTGAACATGCCGTTGCGGCAATTGCAGGAAATGCACTTGGTGGACAGCGTGGCGTCCGAGACAGACAAGCGTAAACGCCTGCTGGAGCTGACCGTTGAAGGGGCGAAATTTGAACAGGCGCTGCGTCGGGAACAGGTGAAATTGCTTGAACGCGTCTTTGCCGAAGCCGGCGAAACGGCGGTAAACGGTTGGCTGGCGGTGAATCTGGCGCTGGGAACCAATCGCCCGAACGAGTGATATAGCTCGATCAACTGTCTTTTCGTCTACAAAACCAAAAACAATATTTGCTTTATTTGTACACAAAAGCATAATCCACAGCGTGCGAGTTCCTGACCGAATGGTCAACAAATTCGCGTATGCCTCAAAGGGCCGCTGCCACCCCTCATGGGTCCGGTCCTGGAAATAACAATAAAACTCTTGAGGAGTACTCGCTGTGGAAAGCCGCAAATCCGAAGCATCGACGCTGGAACTCTCGCCGCCCTTACGCACGGGCCTGCTTGAGCGCATCTTCAAACTCAGCTTGCATGGCACCACGGTGAAGACCGAGCTGATTGCCGGTCTGACAACCTTCATCACCATGGCCTACATCATTTTCGTCAACCCGAACATCATGGCCGATGCCGGGATCGATCACGGTGCAGCCTTCGTCGCCACCTGTATCGCCGCCGCGCTGGGCTGCCTGCTCATGGGCCTCTACGCCAACTGGCCGGTGGGCCTGGCGCCGGGCATGGGCCTCAACGCATTCTTCACCTACACCGTGGTCGGCACCATGGGCTACAACTGGGAAACGGCCCTCGGTGCGGTGTTCGTCTCGGGCGTGCTGTTCATGATCCTGACCTTTTCGCGGATTCGCGAATGGCTGCTCAACAGCATTCCGGTCAGCCTGCGCTACGCGATGGGCGCCGGTGTGGGTCTGTTCCTCGGGCTGATCGGCCTGAAAACCGCCGGTATCGTCGTCGATAGCCCGGCCACCCTGATCAAGCTCGGCTCGCTGCGCGAACCCGGTCCGCTGCTTGCCGCCATCTGCTTCCTGATGATCGCGATCCTCAGTTATCACAAAGTGTTCGGCGCAATCCTCATCAGCATCATCACCGTGACCCTGGCAGGCTGGGGCCTGGGCATCGTGCACTATGAAGGGATAATGTCCACCCCGCCGAGCCTGGCGCCGACCTTCATGGCCATGAATGTCGCCGGTGTATTCAACGTCAGCATGATCAGCGTGGTACTGGCTTTCCTGTTCGTACACATGTTCGACACCGCCGGCACCTTGATGGGCGTCGCCCAGCGCGCCAATCTGGTGAACCCTGACGGCCGTATCGAAAACCTGTCCCGCGCCATGAAAGCCGACAGCGCCTCCAGCGTATTCGGCGCGGTCGTCGGCGTTCCGCCCGTCACCAGCTACGTGGAAAGTGCCGCCGGCGTAGCCGCTGGTGGTCGGACTGGTCTTACCGCAGTCACCGTGGGTGTGCTATTTATAGCCGCGATGTTCTTTGCACCGCTGGCCGGCATGATTCCCGCCTATGCCACCGCTGGCGCGCTGATTTACGTAGCGATGCTGATGATGGGCGGCATGGCACACATCGAATGGGACGAAGCGACCGACAGCATTCCGGCGATCGTCACCGCGATCATGATGCCGCTGACCTTCTCGGTCGCCGACGGTATCGCGCTGGGCTTCATTACCTATGTCGCGCTGAAGGCCGGCACCGGTAAATACAAAGAGATTTCCGTCAGCCTGTGGGTGCTCTGCGCGATCTTCATCGCCAAGTTCATCTTCCTGTAAGCGCTACGCGGTTCACGCTTCAAAACAGCCTCACCCCACCGGGTGGGGCTTTTGCACATTTTTGATAACGATAAAAAGGAGCAAGTGATGAGTCTGGAAACCTGGCTGCTGTTCAGCGGCGCTGCGCTGGTAGTGATCCTGATTCCGGGGCCGCTGTCGTTGCTGATGATCAGCAACAGTCTGAACTACGGTCTGCGTCGTTCGTACCCGGCGTTTCTTGGCGGCGTGTTCGCCTCGATCTGCCTGCTCAGCGCCTCGGCGCTGGGGTTGGGCGCCCTGTTGCTGGCGTCCGAGAAACTGTTCAGTGCCCTGAAAATCATCGGTGCGATCTACCTGTTCTACCTTGCCTGGCAGAGCTGGCAGCAATCGCGTCAGCCGTCGATGGGTGCCGAAGTGCCTCAGGCCGCACCGGTTCCGAAATTCCGCGCGCTGTTCAGCCGGGCCTTCGTGCTGGGCGCGAGCAATCCGAAAGACATTTTGTTTTTCGCCGCGTTTCTGCCGCAATTTCTCAGCGCCGAGCAACCGTTCCTGCCGCAACTGCTGGTGATGATCGCCACCTGGACGCTGCTCGATCTGCTGTGCAAATTGACCTACGGCCTCGGTGCCCATGGCGCGGCGCGTTATCTGCGCAGCGGCAAGGGGCAGAGCTGGTTCAACCGCATCAGCGCCGGACTCTTCGGGGGGGCTGGTGCAGCTTCACTGCTGAGCAGCCACTGATCCGCGATCAGACTGACCGCCATTTCCAGGTGAAGTGGCGGTAGTTGTCCACCTGGAAACGTCCGGCATCAACTGTGTCACCCGATAGACATATGTACCGCACGGCAACGTGCAGGCTTGAGGATCATTGAACGCTCCCGTCATCTGGACCCCGTGAGCACAACAATCCATGAGCCCGAAGAAACCGATCCGCCCCAGAACCCCGCCCACTTCAGATCAAGGCATCCCGAGGGCCCGCGATACGTCGCCTGAAATCACCGTCAGGCAAGCGGCTCACATCGAACAGCCGCCCCTCGATCAGACGACCGATCCGCTCACCGGCCCCGGCAATCTGCCGTCCGGCTCCTCGCCTGCGCACTATCAGATCGCCGATCTGCCCCTCGGCACCCCTATCGCTCGCGTCACAAACGATCGCCCGATTGCCGGTTACTTTCTTCCACCGCGCCTGGTGGACAGATTACCCCAGCCCGACTCACTGACAGGATTTCGCAAGGCCGGGCCGTATACCTACGTCGACCTGATCGACGGCGGAACGGTTTTGCTCGGCGCGGATTTACAAAGCAATATCAGAGCCCGAATGTCGAACGAACTCTGGGCTTCCGGCCCCCGACTCGAGCAGGTGGCAGGCACCCTGCAATGGCGCACGGTGGCCTCGAACGGTTCATCGACCATCGACGCTTCGCAACTTTTTATCACCCGCGTTCCCGCACCCGCTGACGAAGCGCACGCTACACCACCCAAACGTCCTCGTATTGCGGGTGATGAACAGCAACCGACTGACCCCTCCAGCGCGAACCGCGCGATTGCCGACGCAGAGCTGGATGCGCTGATCGATCCCTGGAAGACCTGGGGCATCATCGGCCAACCGGGCTCACCTGACGACATCAATATCAACGGATCCCGATACCGGACCCTGCCCCGTGGTCCCGCACACAACGATCCAATTGTTTACATCAAGCATCCGTATCACCTGATGTACGACTACGCCACGCTGGATCGGACACTGCGCACCGACTTCCTGCAGCAACCTCGCGGCGCCATTCGTGTTCCGCCTGCCCTGCATTGGGAAGTCGATCCGGCCCTGCCATTTCAGCGGCCGATGAAAGAAACCGTCGCCACCTATTTCCCCGAGTTGTCGGACGTCACCCTGCACAATGTCGCCAAACGGCAATTCACACTCGCCAATGGCTCCGAGCTTGCAACGGGCAGCGGTCTGACGCTGTTGCGTCAAGCGTTCAATGACTGGAAAACCGGCACCGTCAACCCGCGTCCGGAGTTGGTCGATCCGTTGTTGATGCTTGATTCACTGCCGCGATCCATAACGGAAGGCAACCAGAAGGTCGAGCTGCCCGTTGCCAACGTGAAAGCCGGTCTGCGTCGCCTGGACTTCGATCCGGCCCGGTTTCCAGAGGAATGGAGATACTTCATGCCGAGCCAGTCGGCGGTCGATATAAAACGCTTTGCGGCGGGGCTTCTGACGCGCAACGGCTACAGCGTTTTCGAACCGAGCCCTGCACAAAGCTTTGCGGCCGTTGTGTTCACACGGACAGGGCATGACTTCGTCTTTTTCCTCAGCCTGCATCGCGTCAGGGGACGCCAGATTCAGCAGCCTGCTAATCAGGATCCGAATGCCGCGAATATCAGGCTGATCGATCAGGTCGGTCCGGACGCCGCGCAAGCCGTGGAAGCGGCTCACCCGGCGAACAAGGTCGTCTGGCTCAGAGGGGGCGTGCAGACGCTCGCCCCTTATCCGGATACGTTTTTCATCATCAGGGATGATTACGCAAGGCTTTGATGCCTCACAGACGCGAGGATAAAAAAAGCCCGCAGTGTGAGCGGGCGAAAGACCAAAGAAGCTATATGCGCAGTCGCTTCCCGGCAGGGGCAGCTGCTTGGGGGTCAGCTGCCCCGATAGGTGGAATAGCTGTAAGGCGAGATCAGCAACGGTACGTGGTAGTGATCCTGTTCGGCAGAGATGCCGAACCGCAGCACCACCACGTCCAGGAATGCCGGCTCCGGCAACTGGACGCCACGGGCGCGGTAGTAATCGCCGGCGTGGAACTGAACCTGATAGACACCGGTACGGTAGTCATCGCCTTGCAGCAGTGGCGCATCGACCCGGCCATCGCTGTTGGTAAGCGCACTGGCGACCAATTCCAGGTGCGAACCTTCAACGCGGTACAGCTCGACCTTGATCGAGCTGCCCGGGCAACCGTGTGCAGCGTCCAAAACGTGTGTTGTCAAACGTCCCATTGATTCTGCGCGCCTGCCTGCGTGGAGCAGTCAGACTTCGCGCCTCCCGAAGTCAGTTGAAAAGGAGACCGCACCGTTTCGGAGCACGAAAAGCTGCGGCGAGCGATTGATTAAGACACTTTTCAAAAAAATTGTACACAATAAAAACGACATTTTTCCTCTCACCCCCGCCATCCTTCGATTTCCCGGTGATTTGCCCCATAACCTCGCATTCATTGAACCCCCAATCCATTAGCTGACTGGTCAGGCAGGTTTCTTGCAGGTTCACGCCATTAACAGCAAAAGATGACGGCCGGTGAAAAATGCGAAAATTCAGGCTTACAAATTGAGAATAAAGTTGTATACAATCAGCCCATCGCTGTGACGCCAGCCTGCCATCCAAACTTCAGGGCGCCACACAATCTGTCAACGAATAAGAAGGAAGACTGCAGTGAGCGCTGACTACCCACGCGACCTGATCGGTTACGGCAGTAACCCTCCTCACCCACACTGGCCGGGCAATGCCCGGATCGCCCTGTCGTTCGTACTCAATTACGAAGAAGGCGGCGAGCGCAACATCCTGCACGGCGACAAAGAATCGGAAGCCTTCCTCTCGGAAATGGTCGCGGCCCAGCCTCTGCAAGGCGCGCGCAACATGAGCATGGAATCGCTTTACGAGTATGGCAGCCGTGCCGGCGTCTGGCGGATCCTGAAACTGTTCAAGGAATTCGACATTCCGCTGACCATCTTCGCCGTGGCCATGGCCGCCCAACGTCACCCGGACGTGATCCGCGCGATGGTCGCGGCCGGTCACGAGATCTGCAGCCACGGTTACCGCTGGATCGACTACCAGTACATGGACGAGGCGCAGGAACGCGAGCACATGCTCGAAGCGATCCGCATCCTCACCGAACTCACCGGCGAACGCCCGCTGGGCTGGTACACCGGTCGCACCGGCCCGAACACCCGTCGCCTGGTGATGGAAGAAGGCGGTTTCCTCTACGACTGCGACACCTATGACGACGACCTGCCCTACTGGGAACCGAACAACCCGACCGGCAAGCCGCACCTGGTGATCCCGTACACCCTGGACACCAACGACATGCGCTTCACCCAGGTCCAGGGTTTCAACAAGGGCGACGATTTCTTCGAATACCTCAAGGATGCGTTCGACGTGCTGTATGCCGAAGGCGCCGAAGCACCGAAGATGCTATCGATCGGCCTGCACTGCCGTCTGATCGGCCGTCCGGCGCGTCTGGCTTCGCTTAAGCGCTTTATCGAATACGCTAAAAGTCATGAACAGGTGTGGTTCAGCCGTCGCGTCGACATCGCACGTCACTGGCACGAAACCCACCCGTACCAAGGGGCTGCCAAATGAGCACCTTTCAAACCCTGCAACCGTCGACCCTGAGCCGCGACGCCTTCGTCAAAGCCTTCGCCGACATCTACGAACATTCGCCATGGGTGGCCGAGAAGGCCTTCGACCTGGGCCAGGACGCATCGATCGACCAGATCGAAACCCTGCACCAGCGCATGAGCGACATCCTGTTGAGCGCCGATTACGCCAGTCAACTGGCACTGATCAACGCTCACCCGGACCTGGCCGGCAAAGCTGCCGTCCAGGGCGAGTTGACCGAAGCCAGCACCCATGAACAGGCTGGCGCCGGTATTCACCAATGCACGGCCGAAGAGTTCCAGCGCTTCACCGAGCTGAACGACGCCTACAAGGCCAAGTTCAAGTTTCCCTTCATCATGGCGGTAAAAGGCAGCAACCGGCATCAGATCCTCGCGGCGTTCGAAACGCGCATTCACAACCCGGTCGACACCGAGTTCAAATGCGCGCTGGCGGAGATCAACAAGATCGCCCTGTTCCGATTACTGACTCTCTAGCGAGCATGGCCCGAGAAACCTCTAGAACGCTTGTGTTTCCCAGGGCCCTGCAAGCATCCCAAGCCACTTATTTAAAGGCAGACAAGAAGAATGAAAGCTTACGCCGTACCTTTCGAGAAGTTCGTCAACCTGGCCGATGCACGTCTGGGCACCAAAATCATCTCGGTCACCGATGACTGGTTCGCAGACGCCAATCGTCTGTTTCAGCCGACCCCGGCCGTGTGGAAGGAGGGCGTGTTCGATGACAACGGCAAGTGGATGGACGGCTGGGAGTCCCGCCGCAAGCGCTTCGAAGGCTACGACAGCGCGGTGATCCGCCTGGGCGTACCGGGTTCGATCAAAGGCGTGGACATCGACACTTCATTCTTCACCGGCAACTTCCCGCCATCGGCCTCGCTGGAAGCCTGCTTCCTGGCGTCGGGCGAGCCGGACGAAAACACCCAGTGGACTGAAGTGCTGTCTGCCGTCGAACTGCAAGGCAACAGCCACCACTACCACGAAATCAGCAACGACAAGGCGTTCAGCCACCTGCGCTTCAACATCTACCCGGATGGCGGCGTGGCCCGTCTGCGCGTGTACGGCATTCCGTTCCGCGACTGGTCGGCTGTTGGCGACAACGAGCAAGTCGACCTGGCCGCAGCCCTCAACGGTGGCCGCGCCCTCGCCTGCTCCGACGAACACTTCGGCCGCATGAGCAACATCCTCAACCCGGGCCGTGGCATCAACATGGGCGACGGCTGGGAAACCGCACGTCGTCGCACGCCGGGCAATGACTGGGTGATCGTCGCGCTGGGCCACCCGGGCGAGATCGAAAAAATCATCGTCGACACCCTGCACTTCAAGGGCAACTACCCGGACACCTGCTCGATCCAGGGCGCGTTCGTCAAGGGCGGCACCGACAGCCAGATCGAAACCCAGTCGCTGTTCTGGCGCGAACTGCTGCCAAGCCAGAAGCTGGAAATGCACGCCGAACACACCTTCGTCGAGCAGATCAACGCACTGGGCCCGATCACCCACATCCGTCTGAACGTGTTCCCGGATGGTGGTGTGAGCCGCCTGCGCGTACTGGGCAAGGTCGCTAAATAAGCGCTGAACCCGATCGCCAGCAGGCCGGCTCCCACAAGGAAATGTATTCCAGATGTGGGAGCTGGCCTGCCAGCGATAGCAACAGAACCAACAACACAGAATTCGGATAAGAAGAACAGCATGCGCACACTGACGATTGAACCGCTGACCAAAGAAGCCTTCGCCCCTTTCGGTGACGTGATCGAAACCGACGGCAGCGATCACTTCATGATCAACAACGGTTCGACCATGCGCTTCCACAAACTGGCGACGGTCGAAACCGCAACGCCTGAGGACAACGCGATCATCAGCATTTTCCGCGCCGACGCGCAGGACATGCCGCTGACCGTCAGCATGCTGGAACGCCATCCGCTGGGCAGCCAGGCTTTCATTCCGCTGCTCGGCAACCCCTTTCTGATCGTGGTCGCGCCACTTGGCGATGTACCTGTATCAGGCTTGGTCCGCGCCTTCGTCACCAACGGCAGGCAGGGCATCAATTACCATCGCGGCGTCTGGCACCACCCGGTGCTGACGATCGAAAAGCGGGATGACTTCCTGGTGGTTGATCGCAGTGGCAAAGGCAATAACTGCGATGAGCATTTTTTCAAAGAGGATGAGCGTTTGATCCTCGCCCCCCACCAATAAGAGAAGGTCTGATCACTCGACAACAAGAGTGACAGGCGAGAGGTAAAGACTGTGGAAGCACATCTGTTGGAATGGCTGAACCTGAGCGTGCGCTGGGTTCACATGATCACTGGCGTGGCCTGGATCGGCGCGTCGTTCTACTTCGTCTGGCTGGAGAACAACCTCAACCGCGTCAACCCGAAAACCGGTCTTGCCGGTGATCTGTGGGCGATCCACGGCGGCGGTATCTATCACCTGGAAAAATACAAACTGGCCCCTCCGTCGATGCCGGAGAACCTGCACTGGTTCAAATGGGAAGCCTATTTCACCTGGATGTCGGGGATCGCGCTGCTGTGCGTGGTGTTCTACTCCAACCCCGTGCTCTACCTCGTGGCACCCGGCAGCGGCCTGACCGGCCCTGAAGGCGTGGCCATCGGCATCGGTTCGCTGATCGCCGGCTGGTTCATCTACGACTTCCTCTGCGATTCGCCTCTGGGCAAAAAACCTGCCCTGCTCGGCTTCATCCTGTTCGTGCTGATCATCGGCGCGGCGTATGGCTTCAGCAAGGTGTTCAGCGGTCGTGGTGCATACCTGCACGTCGGCGCGATCATCGGCACCATCATGGTCGGCAACGTGTTCCGCATCATCATGCCGGCGCAGCGCGCACTGGTCGCCGCGATCGCCGAGAACCGCACGCCGGATCCGGCCCTGCCGGCCAAAGGCCTGCTGCGTTCGCGTCACAACAACTACTTCACCCTGCCGGTGCTGTTCATCATGATCAGCAACCACTTCCCGAGCACCTACGGCAGCCAGTACAACTGGCTGATCCTGGCCGGGATTGCGGTGTTGGCGGTGTTGGTGCGTCACTACTTCAACACCCGTCACGACAGCCACAAGTTTGCCTGGACCCTGCCGGTGGCAGCGGTGGGCATGATCAGTCTGGCGTACGTCACCGGCCCGGCGCCGATGTCGAACGCGCCGGACGTGGCCAAGGCGCCTGCAAAAATCGAGTACCAGCCACTGCCGGAAACGGCGCTGGGTGGTGGCGCGAAACCGGCTGAAGCAGCACAACCAGCCGCCCCTGCTGCACCGGCCGCCGCTCCGGCCCAGGCGTCCAACGCCGGCCCTGCGTTCGACAAGGTGCACAACGTGATCCAGGAACGCTGCGCGGTCTGCCACTCGGCCAAACCGACCAGCCCGCTGTTCAGCGCTGCCCCGGCCGGTGTGATGTTCGACACCCCCGAGCAGATCCGCCAGAACGCGGCACGGATCCAGGCGCAAGCCATCACCACGCAGATCATGCCACTGGGCAACATCACTCAGATGACCCAGCAGGAACGTGACCTGATCGGTGCATGGATCGCCCAGGGAGCCCAGACCAACTAAGCCGTAAAAACCTCGCGAGCAGGCTCGCGCCCACACGGATCATCCGGATCCTGTGGGCGCCGGCTTGCCTGCGATTGGCCGCATAAGCGGTCTGCCTGATGCAAAGAGGGCAGCGGCAAGCAACCCGGCCGCTGTTCATCACAAGAATAAAAAAGATCCGAGGTGTTGCATGTCCGAGCTGTCCAAAGCGCGCATCCCCGACGCACCCGCCATTCAGCGCTTGCCCCTTTTGCAACTGATCCTGGTCGGTTTGCAACATGTACTGCTGATGTACGGCGGCGCCATCGCGGTACCGTTGATCATTGGACAGGCCGCTGGCCTGAGTCGTGAAGAAATCGCCTTCCTGATCAACGCCGACCTGCTGGTCGCCGGCATCGCCACCATCGTGCAGTCCCTGGGGATCGGCCCGATGGGCATACGCATGCCGGTGATGATGGGCGCCAGTTTCGCCGCCGTCGGCAGCATGGTCGCCATGGCCGGCATGCCCGGCATCGGTCTGCAGGGAATCTTCGGCGCCACCATCGCCGCCGGGTTCTTCGGCATGATCATCGCGCCGTTCATGTCCAAGGTCGTGCGCTTCTTCCCTCCCCTGGTGACCGGCACGGTCATCACCTCGATCGGTTTATCGTTGTTCCCCGTGGCCGTAAACTGGGCCGGTGGCGGCGCTGGCGCCGCACAATTCGGTTCACCGATTTACCTGGCCATCGCCGCACTGGTGCTGGCCACCATTCTGTTGATCCACCGCTTCATGCGTGGTTTCTGGGTCAACATTTCCGTACTGATCGGCATGTGCCTGGGCTACGTGCTCTGCGGCGCCATCGGCATGGTCGACCTGAGCGGCATGGCCAACGCGCCGTGGGTTCAGTTCGTCACCCCGCTGCATTTCGGCATGCCGAAGTTCGAACTGGCACCGATCCTGTCGATGTGCCTGGTGGTGGTGATCATCTTCGTCGAGTCCACCGGTATGTTCCTCGCACTGGGCAAAATCACCGGCCAGGAAGTCTGCCCGCGCATGCTGCGTCGCGGCCTGCTGTGTGATGCCGGCGCATCGTTCTTCGCCGGCTTCTTCAACACCTTCACCCACTCCTCCTTCGCGCAGAACATCGGTCTGGTGCAGATGACCGGCGTGCGCTGCCGTTCGGTGACCATCGTTGCCGGTGGTTTGCTGATCGTCCTGAGCCTGCTGCCGAAAGCGGCGTTCCTGGTGGCATCGATTCCACCGGCGGTGCTCGGCGGCGCAGCGATTGCGATGTTCGGCATGGTGGCCGCCACCGGCATCAAGATCCTGCAAGAGGCCGACATCGGCGACCGTCGCAACCAATTGCTGGTAGCCGTGAGCATCGGCATGGGCCTGATCCCGGTGGTGCGTCCGGAATTCTTCGCCCACCTGCCGTTGTGGATGAGCCCGATCACCCACAGCGGGATCGCCATGGCCACCCTCAGCGCGCTGACGCTGAACCTGTTGTTCAACATCCTCGGCGGCGCCGAACGCGCAGCGATCAACGACTGCCACGCACACCCGCACTGATCCGAAGAGTAAAAAAGGGGGCTCGCCCAAGCCTGCCCCCTCGCGACAGCTTTGCCTCAAACAATAAAAACAAGAGGGAGCAACAGATGATCCGGACTCAAACCAACGTGTTGTTGAGCGGCGGCCTGCTGGCCGCATCGCAAGCCATGGCCGGCGATTTATTGCTGTGGCAGACCAACAGCCTGAGCTACCTGTACGGCAAGAACTTCGCGATCAACCCGTCAATCCAGCAGACGGTAACGTTCGAGCACGCCGACAAGTGGAAGTACGGCGACAACTTCCTGTTCGTCGACAAGATCTTCTACAACGGCCAGGAAGACCGCAACAAAGGCCCCCACGCGTTCTACGGCGAATTCAGCCCGCGCCTGTCGTTCGGCAAGATCTTCGACAGGAAGCTGGAGTTCGGCCCGATCAAGGACGTGCTGCTGGCCATGACCTACGAGTACGGCGAAGGCGACAGCGAGGCCTATCTGATCGGCCCCGGCTTCGACCTCAAGGTGCCGGGTTTCAACTATTTCACCCTGAACTTCTATCGCCGCCAGACCGAAGGCCCGCGCCCCGGCGATGGCGTCTGGCAGATCACTCCCGGCTGGTCCTACAGCATTCCCGTGGGCAACTCTGACCTGCTGATCGACGGCTATCTGGACTGGGTGGTCGACAACGACCAGAACTCCCGTGGCACCTATCACGCCAACCTGCACATCAACCCGCAGATCAAATACGACCTGGGCAAAGCGCTCGGCTGGGGTGAAAAGCAGGTGTACGTCGGCACCGAATACAGCTACTGGAAAAACAAATACGGGGTCGAAAGCACCCACAGTTTCGACACCAACCAGAACACCGCCAGCCTGCTGGTGAAGGTGCACTTCTAAGATGACCCGCAACCGTGCCCGCTACCTGTCGTCGGTGCTCTGTTGCGGGGCACTTGAGGCCTGGCCGTTGAGTCAGTATTCTCCGCGGCCTCCTGAATTCGGTCTAAAAAAAAGCCCGAATTTAATTCCTGACCGAAAAGCCAACTTATCCCGGCCGCGGTCAGTACCGAGGCATCCCGAAAACACGCTCAATCGACTGTTTTTCAGCAGCCGACGGGCGTTTTTTTGCTTTTCGAAAAGCCTTGGCTCAGCTCTTGCTAACAGCATGAAAGCTGACCGGATGGATGACTTTCGCAGCAACGAAAAAAGGCGCCACACCAGAGCGCCGACTCAAAAAAACAAACGTGGAACACCTACTTTGGGAGCAACCGAATGAAACGTATGTGCACCAGCCTGATGCTTGCGGGATCGCTGCTGGCAGGGGGTCAGGCCATGGCCGACGGCCTGCTGCAATGGCAGAACAACAGCCTGACCTACCTCTATGGCAAGGACTTCCAGGTCAACCCGCGCATTCAGCAGACCGTCACCTTCGAGCACGCCGATGCCTGGAAGTACGGCGACAATTTCCTGTTCGTCGACAAGATCTTCTACAACGGCAAGGATGACGGCGGTGTGGGTTCGAACACCTACTACGGCGAAATCAGCCCGCGTCTGTCGTTCGGCAAGATCTTCGATCAGAAACTGGCTTTCGGTCCGGTCACCGACGTGCTGCTGGCCATGACTTACGAGTTCGGTGAAGGCGATACCGAGTCGTACCTGATCGGTCCGGGCTTCGACCTGGCAATCCCGGGCTTCGACTACTTCCAGCTGAACTTCTACCAACGCCACACCGAAGGTTCCCGCGCCGGTGACAACGTCTGGCAGATCACCCCGGTCTGGTCCTACACGATTCCGGTCGGTGACTCGAACATCCTGATCGACGGTTTCATGGACTGGGTGGTCGACAACGACTCCAACTCCAAAGGCGATTACCACGCCAACCTGCACTTCAATCCACAAATCAAATACGACCTGGGCAAAGCGCTGAGCATTGGCGAGAAGCAGTTGTATGTGGGTGTCGAGTACGACTACTGGTCGGACAAGTACGGGATCAAGGACAGCCAGTATTTCAAAACCGATCAGAGCACCACGAGCTTCCTGGTGAAGTTCCACTTCTGATCCTGGTGTCAGTGGCGTCTGAAAGGACGCCTTCGCGAGCAAGCCCTCTCCCACACTGGTTTTGTGTCGTTCACGGCGGTTGTGGACACCCGAAAACCTGTGGGAGCTGGCTTGCCAGCGATGGCTGCACCACACATCTCAGGCCGGGACCAGCGCCTCGCCAATCCCGAGAAACCGGCACAGTTCATCGCGCTTGGCCAAAGCATCGCGCCGCCCAAGGTCGATCAATTCGCTGCAATACCCCGCCTCGAACAGCAAGTAACTCAACACCCCTGCCCCGCTCGTCTTGGTCGCCCCCGGCCCACGCAGAAACAGACGTAACGCCGCCGGCAATTCCTGGCGATGCCGCGCCGCAATTTCATCGATCGGCTGGCTGGGTGAAATCACCAGCACGTCCACCGGCGCCACACCCAACGCGCGGGTCGGCGTACCTTCAGGCATCAGACGGCTGAACTGGTTCAGACGCTGAAGCAGCTCGATGTCGCTTTCCAGGCTATCAATGAAGGTGCTGTTGAGCATATGCCCGCCGATCTGTGCCAGCGTCGGTTGCTGCCCGGTATAGGTGCGTTCCAGCGGTTGCGCCGGATCGAAACCGCGCGGGTTGCCGCTGACGCCCACCACCAGCACCCGGCTCGCGCCCAGATGCAGCGCCGGGCTGATCGGTGCCGATTGCCGCACCGCGCCATCGCCGAAATACTCATCGCCGATCTTCACCGGCGCGAACAACAGCGGGATCGCCGAACTGGCCAGCAGGTGCTCCACCGACAACTGTGTCGGTACGCCGATGCGCCGATGACGCAGCCAGGAGTCGATGGTCCCGCCGCCCTGGTAGAACGTCACCGCCTGTCCCGACTCGTAGCCGAACGCCGTGACCGCCACTGCGTGCAATTGCTTGCGCGCGATGGACTCGGCGATGCCGGGCATGTGCAGTTTTTCATTGAGCAGATGGCGTAGCGGCGAACTGTTGAGCAGCGCCACCGGCATTTGCCGGCCCATGCCCAACAGGCTATGGGTGACAAAACGACTGGCCTGGTGGATCACTCCCGGCCAGTCGCTGCGCAACACGCGATGGCTGCGAAAGCCTTGCCAGAACAGCGTCAGACGTTCGATGGCCGCGCGAAAGTCCGTAGCACCGCTGGCGAGGCTGACCGCGTTGATCGCCCCGGCCGATGTGCCGACGATCACCGGAAACGGATTGTCCGCCCCCAGCGGCAGCAATTCGGCAATTGCCGCCAGTACCCCCACCTGATACGCCGCCCGAGCCCCGCCGCCGGAAAGAATCAAACCTGTGACCGGTTCAGCTGGGCTCATCGCAACGCTCCGTGGTGCTTATGGTAATGGGTCAATCAACCGCGTTTGGCGTACAGCTTCGGCTCGCCTGGCGGACGACTCTTGAAGCGCCGATGTGCCCACAAGTATTGCTCGGGACACTCACGCAACACGCCTTCGACCCACTGATTGATGCGGATGCAATCTTCTTCTTCGGTCTCGCCCGGGAAACCTTCCAGCGGCGGATGAATCACCAGACGATAACCGCTGCCGTCAGCCAGACGTTCCTGGGTGAACGGCACCACCAGCGCCTTGCCCAGCCGGGCGAACTTGCTGGTGGCAGTGACCGTTGCGGCCTGAATACCGAACAGCGGCACAAAGATACTTTGCTTGGCGCCGTAGTCCTGATCCGGTGCATACCAGATCGCCCGGCCTGCGCGCAGCAACTTGAGCATGCCGCGCACGTCGTCACGTTCCACCGCCAGCGAGTCGAGATTGTGCCGCTCGCGGCCCTGACGCTGGACGAAGTCGAACAGCGGGTTCTTGTGTTCGCGGTACATGCCGTCGATGGTGTGCTGCTGGCCGAGCAGCGCCGCGCCGATTTCCAGGGTGGTGAAATGCACCGCCATCAGAATCACGCCCTTGCCTTCACGCTGGGCCTTTTGCAGATGCTCCAGGCCTTCGACGTGAGCCAGTTTCGCCAGCCGCTGACGCGACCACCACCAGCTCATGGCCATTTCAAAGAAGGCGATGCCGGTGGAGGCAAAGTTTTCCTTGAGCAGGCGCTTGCGTTCGGCGGCGGACTTTTCCGGGAAACACAGTTCCAGATTGCGCTTGGCGATGCGCCGTCGGTCGCCGGCGAAGCGATACATCAGGGCACCGAGAAAACGGCCGATGGCGAGCAATGCCGGATAAGGCAACTGCACGATCAGCCACAACAGCCCGAGGCCGCACCAGAGCGGCCAGAAGCGTGGGGCAAGAAATGCTTTTCGAAAACGCGGGCGATCCATTAAAGCTTCCGTAAATACAGTGGCCGCGCATTCTACATCGTTCGACCCGGCTTGCGGCCTGCGGGCGTTCTCGTTATAAGTCTCGGCACTTTTAGTGACAAGCCGTTGTATGCCGACATGAGCCAAACCGAACCGAAAGACCAAGATCCCGTGTTCCAGCTGAAGGGCAGCATGCTCGCCATTACGGTGCTGGAGCTGTCCCGCAACGACCTGGACAGCCTCGATCGGCAATTGGCCGCCAAAGTCGCCCAGGCACCGAATTTCTTCAGCAACGCGCCGCTGGTTCTGGCGCTGGACAAACTGCCGCCCAGTGAAGGCGCAGTCGACCTGCCGGGCCTGATGCGTGTGTGCCGCCAGCACGGCCTGCGCACCCTGGCGATCCGCGCCAGCCGCATCGAAGACATTGCCGCCGCCATCGCCATCGACATCCCGGTACTGCCGCCGTCCGGCGCCCGCGAGCGACCGCTGGAAAGCGCTGAACCCGTCGCACCGAAGAAGCCGGAAAAACCGCCGGAGCCAACCGTCAAACCGACCCGCGTCATCACCACGCCAGTACGTGGTGGCCAACAGATATATGCCCAAGGTGGCGATCTGGTGGTGGTTTCCTCGGTCAGTCCGGGGGCGGAACTTCTCGCCGATGGCAACATCCATGTATACGGCCCGATGCGCGGTCGTGCGCTGGCCGGGGTCAAGGGCGACACCAAGGCGCGGATTTTCTGTCAGCAACTGAGCGCTGAACTGATCTCCATCGCAGGCCATTACAAGGTTTCCGAGGACCTGCGTCGCGATCCGATGTGGGGTTCGGGCGTACAGGTCAGCCTGTCGGGCGACGTGTTGAACATCATTCGGCTTTAACGGATACTGCCGCATTTTCCAAGCATCTCTAAAACGTAGCGAAAACGGCTCAAACGAAGTAGGAAAAAGGCCAAAAGCCGGATTCCAGCCAAGGCTGTCCGACTGCAGTAGTTTTCTAGAGATGTTTTTCAGGGGCTGAACAGTCCTTCTTCCTTAGGGGTGAAACACCTTGGCCAAGATTCTCGTGGTTACATCCGGCAAGGGTGGTGTGGGTAAGACCACCACCAGCGCCGCTATCGGTACCGGCCTCGCTCTGCGCGGCCACAAAACAGTGATCGTCGACTTCGACGTGGGCTTGCGTAACCTTGACCTGATCATGGGTTGCGAGCGCCGCGTGGTGTATGACTTCGTCAACGTGGTTAACGGCGAAGCCAACCTGCAACAGGCCCTGATCAAAGACAAGCGCCTGGAAAACCTCTATGTACTGGCCGCCAGCCAGACCCGCGACAAAGACGCGCTGACCGTCGAAGGCGTGGAAAAAGTCCTGATGGAGCTCAAGGAACAATTCGAGTTCGTCGTCTGCGACTCCCCGGCGGGTATCGAAAAAGGCGCGCACCTGGCCATGTACTTCGCTGACGAAGCGATCGTCGTGACCAACCCGGAAGTGTCCTCGGTACGTGACTCCGACCGCATGCTCGGCCTGCTGGCCAGCAAGTCCCGTCGCGCCGAACGCGGCGAAGAGCCGATCCAGGAACACCTGCTGATCACCCGCTATCACCCGGAGCGCGTCGAAAAAGGCGAGATGCTGGGCGTCGAAGACGTCAAGGAAATCCTCGCCGTACGCCTGCTGGGCGTCATTCCGGAATCCCAGGCCGTGCTCAAGGCCTCCAACCAGGGCGTACCTGTGATCCTCGATGATCAGAGCGACGCCGGCCAGGCCTACAGCGATACCGTTGATCGCCTGCTGGGCAAGGAAAAAGAACACCGGTTCCTGAATGTCGAGAAGAAGGGATTCTTCGAGCGTCTGTTTGGAGGTAGGTAATGAACCTTTTTGACTTCTTTCGTGCCAACAAAAAGCCAAGTACCGCCTCGGTCGCGAAAGAGCGTCTACAGATCATCGTGGCGCATGAACGCGGCCAGCGCAGCACCCCGGACTACCTGCCATCCTTGCAGAAGGAACTGGTGGAAGTGATCCGCAAGTACGTCAACATCGGCAACGACGACGTGCACGTGGCACTGGAGAGCCAGGGCAGCTGCTCGATTCTGGAACTCAACATCACCCTGCCAGACCGCTGAGTCGATCCGGCAGGAACGACGGCGGCTCAGGGCCCTTCCGACACCGGAGGGGCCCTGAGCCGCCGTTGGCATTTGTTACGAGGCTGTTTTAATGCCGTTGTCCAACGTCCAAATCATTCATCAGGACGCCGCCGTTCTGGTGGTGAACAAACCGACCCTGTTGCTCTCCGTCCCTGGCCGGGCCGACGACAACAAGGACTGCCTGATCACCCGCCTGCAGGAAAACGGCTACCCCGAAGCGCGTATCGTCCATCGCCTGGACTGGGAAACCTCGGGGATCATTCTGCTGGCCCGTGATGCCGACACCCACCGTGAGCTGTCGCGCCAGTTTCACGATCGTGAAACAGAGAAAGCCTACACTGCGCTCTGCTGGGGTCAGCCGGAACTGGACAGCGGCAGCATCGATCTGCCCCTGCGCTACGATCCGCCGACCAAGCCGCGCCACGTGGTCGATCACGAACTCGGCAAACACGCCCTGACCTTCTGGCGCGTGCTGGAGCGCTGCGACGACTGGTGCCGCGTCGAGCTCACACCGATCACCGGCCGCTCGCACCAGTTGCGCGTGCACATGCTGTCCATCGGTCACCCGTTGCTTGGTGACGGCCTCTACGCCCACGAGCAAGCCCTGGCCGCCTGGCCTCGTCTGTGCCTGCACGCGAGCATGCTCAGCTTCACCCATCCCCAGTCCGGCGAACGCTTGCGTTTCGAATGCCCGGCACCGTTTTAAGCACTGTCGGACCGACAGCTGCCCGATTTATAGGATTTTGTTCCGGATGAGTTGTACTGATTCCCTGGCAACACCCGTCAAGAAGACCCGTCATCAACTGCTTTATCTGATTTACGGCAATCAGGATGCCTACCGGCGCGAAGCCAAGTTCAGCATCCTGACCGCCTTGTCCCACGCCAGAAACGGCAAGCGCCCGGCGATCAGGATTCTGACTGACCGACCGCAAGACTACGTAGGCTGGCCGGTCGACACCGTGTTGCTCGACGACGCGACCCTGACCCGCTGGCAAGGACAGAACGGTTACCACCACCGGCGCAAGGCCTGCGCGATTGCCGCCGGCTTGCAACTGGCCGAGAAAACCCTGTTCGTCGACACCGACACCCTGTTCACCAGCCACCCGAGCAGCCTGTTCCAATACATCGATGCGAATCAGTCGGTAATGGATCGCTTCGAATACGACTGGGAAGACGTTTTCGAACGGCCGGACTACCTGAAGCTCGCTCGCGACCTCAGTGTCCACGGTGTTTCCCCGCAGAACGGTTTCAAGCTCTACAACAGCGGCCTGTGCGGTATCACCGACCGCGACTCGGCATTGTTCGAAGAGTCGATCAGGCTGATCGACGAGTGGACGGCCGACGGGTTCGAGATTCACACCATCGAGCAAATCGCCCTGTCCTACGCGATGCGCGAACGGCCGGTGGTGGAAGCGCGCAAACACATCTACCACTACTTCGCGGAAAAACGCTTCTTCCACGCGATGCAGGCGTTTTTCTTCGCCCAGCACGGCGAGAAATTCAGCCAGCGACTGGTGGACCTGTGTGCCGATGTGCCGCGAGTCAAACCCTTTCCGTCCGCCTGGCAGCGCCTGAAGATCAAATGGAAGCTGCGCAACCAGAGCGGTGCCATGCGCAAGGTCGGCCGGGACCTGTTGTACGGCAGCGCCGCGCCGGATCATCCGTACTACAGCGCCTGTCGCCATGAGTGGTGGGAATGCGCCTCGCGGGAGATCCTGCGCTGGGACGAGAGCCGCCAGAAAAAGCTTCTGGAACAGAGCCGCTGGCCCAAGCAGCTGCCTCGCCCGGACAAGCCTGAAGACGAAAAAGCGATCATGAACTACTTGAAAAAACGCGTGGCCGCCGCTCGTTGACGCGAGCGGCACATGCCATGTCCCAAGCATCAGGCCGATGCGTTAAACTCCCGCCCATTGCTGTCTGGAGCTTCTTATGCGCGAAGAGTTGAACCAAGGCCTGATCGACTTCCTCAAGGCCTCCCCTACCCCGTTCCACGCCACCGCCAGCCTTGTTCAACGCCTGGAGGCCGCCGGTTATGTGCGCCTCGACGAGCGCGAAACCTGGCACACCGAAGCCAATGGTCGTTACTACGTCACCCGTAACGACTCCTCGATCGTCGCGATCAAGATGGGCCGCAACTCGCCGCTGCACGACGGCATCCGCCTGGTCGGCGCCCACACCGACAGCCCGTGCCTGCGGGTCAAGCCACAACCTGAATTGCAACGCCAGGGCTTCTGGCAGCTCGGCGTCGAAGTCTACGGCGGTGCGCTGCTGGCGCCATGGTTCGACCGCGACCTGTCGCTGGCCGGCCGCGTCACTTTCCGCCGCGACGGCAAAGTCGAAAGCCAGCTGATCGACTTCAAGGCCCCGATCGCGATCATTCCCAACCTGGCGATTCACCTCAACCGTGAAGCCAACCAGGGCTGGGCCATTAACGCCCAGACCGAACTGCCGCCGATTCTCGCGCAGTTCGCCGGTGACGAGCGCGTGGACTTCCGCGCGGTGCTCACCGATCAACTGGCCCGCGAACACGGCCTCAACGCCGACGTGGTGCTGGATTACGAGCTGAGCTTCTACGACACCCAGAGCGCTGCGGTCATCGGCCTGCACGGTGATTTCATCGCCGGCGCGCGCCTGGACAACCTGCTGTCGTGCTACGCCGGCCTGCAAGCCTTGCTGAACGCCGACACCGAAGAAACCTGCGTGCTGGTGTGCAACGACCACGAAGAAGTCGGCTCCTGCTCGGCCTGCGGCGCCGACGGCCCGATGCTCGAACAGACCCTGCGCCGTCTGCTGCCGGAAGGTGATGAATTCGTACGCACCATCCAGAAGTCCCTGCTGGTTTCTGCCGACAACGCCCACGGCGTGCACCCGAACTACGCCGAGAAGCACGACGCCAACCACGGCCCGAAACTCAACGCCGGCCCGGTGATCAAGGTCAACAGCAACCAGCGCTACGCCACCAACAGCGAAACCGCCGGTTTCTTCCGCCATCTGTGCATGGCCGAAGAAGTGCCGGTGCAAAGCTTCGTGGTGCGCAGCGACATGGGTTGCGGCTCGACCATCGGCCCGATCACCGCCAGCCATCTGGGCGTGCGCACGGTCGACATCGGCCTGCCGACCTTCGCCATGCACTCGATCCGCGAACTGTGCGGCAGCCATGACCTGGCCCACCTGGTCAAAGTGCTGAGCGCGTTCTACGCCAGCCGCGAACTTCCGTAGAACACAGCCGGGATCGCAGCCTCGAGCTGCGGTCCCCCGGCCCGTAAAACCGGCTCATTTCTGATACACATCAGCACCGTCCATCGAAAACCCACCTAGACTTGCATAATCCCTTTCGACAAGGCTGTCGCCATGATCTCGATGTCTGCATTCCACTCCATGCTCATTCCCATCCTGTGCGGAATGATTCTGCTGGCCATCGGATTCAACTTCCGTGACAAGAACGCCGGTGTGTTCGCGATGTGGATCGGCATGCTGATGATCCTGGCCACCGTGGTCTACAAGATCCTGGCCAAACTCAACGAATAAATCCGCGCCCGGCTCGCATTGAATCTGGCGGGCTCGTACACTCGCCCGATCCGCCCCTTGCGAGGTTGACCGCCTAGTGTTCGCTCGTCTTTTTGCCCTGCCCTGCCTGTTTCTCGTCTGCCTGATGACCCTGATGTCGCCGGCACCTGCCGACGCCGCCGGTCTGCCGGGACTGCTCACGGGTAGCGGCAAGACTCAGCCCGAAGCTCAGGAACCGCTCGGCCAGTCGCTGGACGAGGTCATCAAGTCGCTGGAAAACGACAAGCAACGTGCCCAGTTGCTGACCGACCTGAAAAAACTGCGCGATGCCACGAAAAAAGCCCAGGCCACCCCGGAAGAAGGGGTGCTGGGACTGATCGGCGGCACCCTCGCCACTTTCGAAAAACAATTCTCTGGCGCCGACAGCCCGCTCAATCGCTGGTCCGCTGAATTCGACATGGCCCAGGACGAACTCAAAGGCCTGATGCTGCCGGCCAGCGAATGGCTGCCGATCATCTTCGCCTTCGCCGTGATCCTCGCGGTCTGGAGCCTGCTCGCCGCCGCACTGATCTGGCTCGGTCACCGGGTACGCATGCGCTTCGGCCTGACCGAAGAACTGCCGCAACATCCCCGAGCCCTCGACATGCTGCGCTTCGCCCTGCGCAAGCTCGGGCCGTGGATGATCGCCCTGGTCATCACGGTGTACATGAGTTACGCACTGCCCTCGTCGCTGGGCAAAAGCCTGGCGATGGTACTGGCTTATGCGCTGGTGGTCGGCACCTGTTTCTCGGCCATCTGCGTGATCGCCTTCTCCGTACTCGACGGTCCGCACCGTCATCGCGCGCTGTACATCCTGCGTCACCAGGCCTTTCGGCCGTTGTGGCTGATCGGCAGCTTCGCCGCGTTCGGTGAAGCCCTGAGCGATCCGCGACTGGTGGCCGGCCTCGGCGTGCACCTGGCCCACACCGCCGCCACCGTCGCCAACGTGCTCGCGGCGCTGTCGACCGGCCTGTTCATCCTGCGTTTCCGCCGGCCGATCGCCCACCTGATCCGCAACCAACCGCTGTCCCGCCGCCTGACCCGCCGCGCCCTGAGCGACACCATCGAAATCCTCGGCACCTTCTGGTACGTCCCGGCGCTGGTGCTGGTGGGTATTTCGCTGTTCGCCACCTTCGTCTCCGCCGGCGACACCAGCACCGCCCTGCGCCAGTCGCTGATTTGCACCGTGCTGCTGGTGTTGTGCATGGTCATCAACGGCCTCGTCCGCCGCCACGCCCTCAAACCCCAACGCGGACCGAAACGCCACGCGCTGTATTCCGAACGCCTGAAAAGCTTCTTCTACACCCTCGCCCATTTGCTGGTGTGGCTGGCCTTCATCGAACTCGGCCTGCGGGTGTGGGGCATGTCGCTGATCGGCTTCACCGAAGGCGAAGGCCACGACGTCAGCGTCAAACTGTTCAGTTTGATCGGCACGCTGATCTTCGCGTGGCTGATCTGGATCCTCAGCGACACCGCCGTGCACCACGCCCTCACCCGTTCTCGCAAAGGCCTGGCCAACGCCCGCGCGCAAACCATGATGCCGCTGATCCGCAACGTACTGTTCGTGGCGATCTTCATCATCGCCCTGATCGTCGCCCTGGCGAACATGGGCATGAACGTCACGCCCCTGCTGGCCGGTGCCGGCGTGATCGGCCTGGCGATCGGCTTCGGTGCGCAATCGCTGGTGGCCGACCTGATCACCGGCCTGTTCATCATCATCGAAGACTCTTTGGCCATCGACGACTACGTCGACGTCGGCGGGCACCTGGGCACCGTCGAAGGCCTGACCATCCGCACCGTACGCCTGCGGGACATCGACGGCATCGTCCACACCATCCCGTTCAGCGAAATCAAAAGCATAAAAAACTACTCCCGCGAATTCGGCTACGCCATCTTCCGCGTCGCCGTGCCGTTCAACATGAGCATCGACGAAGCCATCAAACTGATGCGCGACGTCGGCCAGAAAATGCGCACAGATCCACTGCAGCGGCGCAACATCTGGTCACCGCTGGAATTTCAGGGCGTGGAAAGTTTCGAGTCCGGCAACGCGATATTGCGTGCAAGATTCAAGACCGCACCGATCAAACAATGGGAAGTTTCACGGGCATTCAACCTGTCGCTGAAACGGCATCTGGACGAGGCCGGACTGGACTTGGCGACGCCAAGGATGAATGTGCAAGTGATCACCGCAGGCGGTGGTGGCCAAACTCAAGAATAGACCCGAAGAATCGGGCCAACTTCAAGGCCCTCATCGCTGGCAAGCCAGCTCCCACCACTCACCACGATGAGCGTTAGCTCGAGTACCGCTCTTGACGTGCCGGCCCCATCGGCCGGCTGAGTGGAGGGATTCATCCGGGGGGGGAGCGCAGCGGGGGTGGGTGCGCAGCGCCCGTGCGGCGCAGCCGCATGCATCGAGAGGAGGTGCAGCGAAGCAAACCGTAGGCGATGCCCCCGGATGAATCCCGGAACGAAGGAACACCGAGCCTCAGCGAGGTGCCGAACGCAGGGGCCCAGCGTTTTGGTTACTTTGGGGCGTTTGCCAAAGTGACTCGCCGTAAGGGCGAAACCGTCAGCGGCAGCACCCGAAGCAACGGATATTCACCCAAAACAACCCAAAACCTGGTCGGCCCAGAGGCCGCCAAGGTCAAACCACATCAACCCCCACGTGAATCGCATCATGCCGCCAAAACTCCAGATCACAATCAATCAACCGCCCAAACTGATCATAATTAACCCGAGCAATCCTCAACCCCGGACTCCCCACCGACACCCGCAACGCCGCCGCCGCATCGACCGATAAAGACGTAGGCACAATCTCGAACCGCACCCGCCCATAGTGCAAATCGTAATGCCGCGCATACAGCTCGGTAATCGACTGATTCAGATCAAACTCGAGAATCCCCGGAAAAAACTGCGGATTCAGATAATGCTCCACATACAACACCAGCCGCCCATCGATCCGCCGCGACCGGCAAATCTGAATCACGCTCGACAACGCCGGCAACTGCAACCACGCACAGACCGCCGCTGAAGCCGGCTGCAACCGCGCCGAAATCACCTCGGTCGACGGCACCCGCCCCTGCGCACTGACCATCGCGTGAAAGTGACTGCGCTGCATCAGGTTGTAGGCCAGACGCGGCGGCGACACGAACCAGCCCCGACGCTCCTCGCGATAAATCTGCCCTTGCGCCTCCAGCTGCAACAAGGCTTCACGCACCGTAATCCGGGTCGTGCCGAACAACTCGCTGAGCTTGCGCTCCGCTGGCAGTTTGCTCCCCGCTGCGAGCAACCCATGGTCGAGTTGTTCCTGAAGAATCTGGCCAATGGCTGTCACCGCTTTTGTTGCCTCATCGCGCATCAACGTTACCTATCTGGACTAGACCAGCACTGTTTCGGGGCAAAAACCGCACAGCGATAGCGCCGCTTGGTCGTGTTGCAAGCCTAGGCAGTGCAGATGACCGAGAGATGACAAAACTACCGAACGGTCGCCCTGACAACTTGCAATACATCGGCCAAGTCCCTTGCCCACCGGGACTTTGCGGGTGGTCTACGCTTACCGGGCACTCGTCGATACCGGAGAAAGAAAAGGCTGGGCGACCCATCGCCGACATCAAAGTGTCATCCGGCCACCTTAAATTGGCTCAGGTATTGCTGACCTAGACCAACACAAACCGCAATCGCAGCGTTGAACACGACCAAGGAGCTTCGGAATGAAACAGCTTTTCCTGGCAACACTGTTAGGCTCGACCATTGCCATGTGCACCGCCGCCATGGCGGCTGATGATCTGAAAACCCTCGAAGCCGCTGCGAAAGCGGAAGGTGCCGTCAACAGCGTCGGCATGCCCGATGACTGGGCCAACTGGAAAGGCACCTGGGAAGACCTGGCCAAGAACTACGGCCTGAAACACATCGACACCGACATGAGCTCGGCCCAGGAAATCGCCAAGTTTGCCGCCGAAAAAGACAACGCCACCGCCGACATCGGCGACGTCGGCGCGGCCTTCGGCCCGATCGCGGTCAAGCAAGGCGTGGTGCAACCGTACAAGCCGAGCACCTGGGATCAAGTGCCGGACTGGGCCAAGGACAAGGACGGCAACTGGGCGCTGGCCTACACCGGCACCATCGCCTTCATCGTCAACAAGAAGCTGCTGCACGGTTCCGAAGTACCGACCAAATGGGCTGACCTCAAGGGCGGCAAATACAAGGTTTCCATCGGTGACGTGAGCACCGCTGCACAAGCGGCCAACGGCGTGCTCGCCGCAGCGCTGGCCAACGGCGGCGACGAGAAAAACCTCCAGCCTGCCCTGCTGCTTTTCGCAGACATCGCCAAGCAGGGTCGCCTGTCGATGGCCAACCCGACCATCGCCACCATGGAAAAAGGCGAGATCGAAGTCGGCGTGGTCTGGGACTTCAACGGCCTGAGCTACAAGGCGAAGATGGCCAACCCGGATGACTACGTGGTGCTGATCCCGTCCGACGGTTCGGTGATTTCCGGCTACACCACCATCATCAACAAATACGCGAAGAACCCGAACGCTGCCAAGCTGACCCGCGAATACATCTTCAGCGATGCCGGCCAGACCAACCTCGCCCGCGGCAACGCTCGCCCGATCCGCGCCGAGCACCTGCAACTGCCGGAAGACGTGAAAGCCAAGCTGCTGCCGAACGAGCAGTACAAGAAGGTCACGCCGATCAAGGACGCCGATGCCTGGGAAAAAACCTCCAAGGCCCTGCCGCAGAAGTGGAACGAAGAAGTCATCGTAGAAATGAAGTAAGCCCGTAAACCCAACAGGGTTTGACGCAAAACTCTGTGGGAGCGGGCTTGCCCGCGATGGCAATTTCACATTCAACAAATGTGTTGAATTGCATGACGCCTTCGCGGGCAAGCCCGCTCCCACAGGATCCGTGTTGATTTCGAGTTTTCCGATTTATTGTTTCGCGGAGTTTTTGCCCCTATGAAGCACACCGTCATCCTTGTCGTGCTCGACGGCCTCAACTACGAGGTCGCGCGTCACGCCATGGGGCATCTGCAGGCTTACGTTGGCGCAGGACGCGCCGCGCTCTACCAGTTGGAGTGCGAGCTGCCGGCCCTGTCCCGACCGCTTTACGAATGCATCCTCACGGGCGTACCGCCGATCGACAGCGGCATCGTCCACAACAACGTCTCGCGCCTGTCCAATCAGCGCAGCATCTATGACTACGCCCGCGATGCCGGTCTGAAAACCGCCGCCGCGGCCTACCACTGGGTCAGCGAGCTGTACAACCGCTCGCCGTTCGTGGCGGCACGGGATCGGCATACCGATGACCCGACGCTACCGATCCAGCATGGCCACTTCTACTGGAACGATCACTACCCGGATTCGCACCTGTTCGCCGACGCCGAAAACCTGCGCCTGCGCCATGCCCCGGATTTTCTTCTGATCCATCCGATGAACATCGACGACGCCGGCCACAAGCACGGCCTCGACACCCCGCAATACCGCAACAGTGCACGCAGCGCCGACATCATCCTCGCCGACTACCTGCAAGGCTGGCTCGACGCCGGTTGCCAGGTGCTGGTGACCGCCGACCACGGCATGAACAACGACCGCTCGCACAACGGCCTGCTGCCGGAAGAACGCCAGGTACCGTTGTTTGTACTCGGTGACGCCTTCAGTTTAAACACCGACGCCATGCCGAAGCAGACCGACATCTGCGGCACCGTCTGCGAGCTGCTCGGCGTACCTCACGACAAACCTGTGTGCCGGGAGTTGCTCAAGTGAACTCAATGACTCGCGGCAAATGGCTGGCCGCCCTGTGCCTGGTGCCTTTCGCACTGTTCTTTATCGTGTTCGAAATCGCCCCACTGATCTGGGTGATGATCAACAGCCTGCAATCGGAAGAATTCGGTTGGGGCTTTGCCAACTTCAGCAAGATCTTCAATTCGAAGTTCTATCTGCAGGCGATCCAGTACAGCCTCGAAATCAGTTTCTGGTCGAGTGTGTTCGGGATCATCATCGCGGTGCTGGGCGCCTACTCCCTGCGCCGGGTCGATTCAAAACTGCGCAACTTCGTCAACGCCTTCGCCAACATGACCAGCAACTTCGCCGGCGTGCCCCTGGCGTTTGCGTTCATCATCCTGCTCGGTTTCAACGGCAGCATCACCATCATGCTGAAGCAGGCCGGGATCATCGAGGACTTCAACCTGTATTCGAAAACCGGGTTGATCATCCTCTACACCTACTTCCAGATTCCCCTCGGCGTGTTGCTGCTGTACCCGGCATTCGACGCCCTGCGTGAAGACTGGCGCGAATCCGCCGCACTGCTCGGCGCCGACAGCTGGCAGTTCTGGCGCCACATCGGCCTGCCGGTACTGACCCCGGCCCTGCTCGGCACCTTCGTGATCCTGCTGGCCAACGCCCTCGGCGCCTACGCCACGGTCTACGCCCTGACCACCGGCAACTTCAACGTATTGCCGATCCGGATTGCGGCGATGGTATCCGGCGACATTTCCCTCGACCCGAACCTGGCCAGCGCCCTGGCCGTGGTGCTGGTGGCGCTGATGACCCTGGTGACTGTCGTGCATCAATTGCTGTTGAAGAGGAGCTACCATGTCTCGCGCTGAATCCGGCCCGGCCGGCGTCTACCACCGCGTCGTGGTCTATCTGTTGTTCGCAATCCTGCTGCTGCCGTTGCTGGGCACCTTGATCTACTCGATCGCCAGCAGTTGGTCGGCGACCGTGTTGCCCAGCGGTTTCACCTTCAAGTGGTACATCCAGTTGTGGAGCGATCCGCGCTTCCTGCACGCCTTCGGCCAGTCGCTGCTGGTGTGCGTCGGCGCGCTGATCCTGTCCGTGGTGCTGATCCTGCCGCTGCTGTTCGTGGTGCATTACCACTTCCCGAAACTCGATGCGCTGATGAACATCCTGATCCTGCTGCCCTTCGCAGTGCCGCCGGTGGTGTCGTCGGTGGGGCTGTTGCAGCTCTACGGTTCCGGGCCGATGGCGATGGTTGGCACACCGTGGATTCTGATCGGCTGCTACTTCACCGTGGCACTGCCGTTCATGTACCGGGCGATCACCAACAACCTGCAGGCGATCAACCTGCGCGACCTGATGGACGCCGCCCAACTGCTCGGCGCCAGCACCTTTCAGGCAGCTTTCCTGGTGGTGCTGCCGAACCTGCGCAAGGGCCTGATGATCGCATTGCTGTTGTCGTTCTCGTTCCTGTTCGGTGAGTTCGTGTTCGCCAACATCCTGGTCGGCACCCGCTACGAAACCCTGCAGGTCTACCTCAACAACATGCGCAACAGCAGCGGCCACTTCACCAGTGCGCTGGTGATTTCCTACTTCTTTTTCGTGCTGGTCCTGACCTGGGTCGCCAACATCTTGAACAAGGACAAAAGCGAATGAGCTATGTCAGCGTCCAACACCTTCAGAAAAACTACGCCGGCACCACCGTGTTCAGCGACATCAACTGCGAAATCCAGAAGGGCGAATTCGTCACCCTGCTCGGCCCGTCCGGTTGCGGAAAATCCACCCTGCTGCGCTGCATTGCCGGCCTGACGCCGGTGGATGGCGGCAAGATTCTGCTCGATGGTGTCGACATCGTGCCGCTCACCCCGCAGAAACGCGGGATCGGCATGGTGTTCCAGAGCTATGCGCTGTTCCCCAACATGACCGTCGAACAGAACGTCGCCTTCGGTTTGCGCATGCAAAAGGTCAATGCCGACGACAGCCACAAGCGGGTTGCCGAGGTGTTGAAATTGGTTGAACTCAACGATTTCGCCAGCCGCTATCCGCATCAGCTGTCCGGCGGTCAGTGCCAGCGTGTCGCCCTCGCCCGCTCGCTGGTGACCCGTCCGCGCCTGTTGCTGCTGGATGAACCGCTGTCGGCCCTCGATGCACGGATTCGCAAACACTTGCGCGAACAGATCCGTCAGATCCAGCGCGAACTCGGCCTGACCACGATTTTCGTCACTCACGATCAGGAAGAAGCCCTGACCATGTCTGACCGGATTTTCCTGATGAATCAGGGAAAGATCGTACAAAGCGGCGACGCCGAAACCCTCTACACCGCCCCGGTCGACGTATTCGCCGCCGGCTTCATCGGCAACTACAACCTGCTGGATGCGGAGAGTGCGTCGAAACTGTTGCAGCGGCCGATCAACCACCGCATCGCGATCCGCCCGGAGGCCATCGAATTGAGCCTCAGCGGCGAGCCCGATGCGCAGATTCGCAGCCACAGCCTGCTGGGCAACGTGATTCGCTACCGCGTCGAAGCCCGGGGCGTGGAACTGGTGGTGGATGTGCTCAACCGCTCGGCGGCGGATCTGCATCCCGACGGTCAGCGCCTGTCACTTTCCATCGATCCCACCGCCCTGTGTGAGGTAGCCTGATGACTTTGCTGACACCCAAAAGGGAACTGAACTGATGGCCCTGGCAATTTTTGATCTGGACGAAACCCTGATCCACGGCGACTGCGCCACCCTCTGGAGCGAGCAGATGGGGCGCCTGGGCTGGGTCGATCCCGAGTCGTTCATGCGCCGGAACAACGAGCTGATGGACGCCTACAGCCATGGCAAGTTGCGCATGGAAGACTACATGGACTTCAGCCTCGAACCGCTGATCGGTCGCACCCCGGAGGAAGTCGAGCACTTGGTTGGCCCATGGGTTGAGGATTTCATCGAGCCGATCATCTTCAGCGACGCCACCAAAACCATCGCTGCCCATCGCAAGGCCGGTGACCGGATTCTGGTGATCTCGGCCTCGGGCACGCACCTGGTCAAACCGATTGCCGATCGACTGGGCATCGACGAGGTGCTGGGAATCGAACTGGAAGTGGCGCATGGCGTGTACAGCGGCCACACCGTGGGCACCCTGACCTACCGCGAAGGCAAGATCACCCGCTTGCTGGAATGGCTGGATGCCGAAGAAGAAAATCTTGAGGGCGCGAGTTTCTATTCCGACTCACGCAATGATCTGCCGCTGCTGCTGAAGGTGGATTACCCGCATGTGGTCAATCCGGATCCGGTGTTGCTGGCAGAGGCCGAGAAGTCCGGCTGGCCGATCCACCTCTGGAAGTAAGCGATGGTCTTGTGGGAGCAGACCTGCTCCCACAAGCAATGATGATCAGCTCAGGCTTTCGTCGATCACCAGCACCAGCTTCCCTGCCACGGTGTTGCTCGCAAGCTCTGCAAACGCAGCCTCGGCATCCTTGATCGGGAAAGCCTTGGCCAGTTGCGGCTTCAGGCGCCCTTCGGAAAACAGCGGCCACACGTGCTGGCTCAGATCGCTGAACAGGTCGGCCTTGAACTGATCGTCACGGCTGCGCAGGGTCGAGCCCAGCAGTTGCACGCGCTTGGCCAGCACCTGGGCCAGATCCAGTTTTGCCTCACGGCCGCCCATCAGACCGATCAGCACCCAGCGTCCGTCCTGGGCCAGCAACTTCAGATTCAACGCCGAATAATTGCCGCCCACCGGATCGAGGATCACATCGAACGGCCCGAAATCCCGCAGGCTTTCCAGATCGTCGGTGCGCACCACCCCGCCCTGGGCACCCAGCGATTCGCAGTAGGCCAGCCGCTCGGCCGAGCCGACGCTGACCCAGCACGGATTGCCGAAAGCCTTGCACAGTTGAATGGCGGCCGAGCCGATGCCACTGGCCCCGGCGTGCAGAAGAACTTTCTCACCCGGTTTGAGCGCAGCGAGTTGAAACACATTCAGCCAGACGGTCGCGTAAACCTCGGGCAACGCCGCCGCTTCAATCAGCGACACGCCTTCCGGAACCGGCAGCACATGCCGTCCGTCGACGACCACCTCTTGCGCCATCCCGCCCCCGGCCAGCAAGGCGCAGACCCGGTCACCGACCTGCCAGGACGAGCCCGCGCCGACCTCGCTGATCACCCCGGAGCATTCAAGACCCAGCACGTGGCTGGCACCTGGAGGGGGTGGATAAAGACCGGCTTTCTGTAATAAATCCGCGCGATTGAGGCCCGCTGCCGCCACCCGGATGCGAACTTGTCCTACATCACATGTAGGACTTGGTTCATCAACCCATGCCACTTGACCTTCAACGCCTTGCAATGCCTTCACAGTGCCTCCATAGTGAGTCTGGACTGAGCCCGAAGCTGTAGCGCCGGGCTTTTTGCATTATGCGACCGGCCCTGGGGTCTGAACGAACGCTGAACAGCAGTTATCGTACAGAGCGTAGAGGTACCGGCGACTTCAAAGACGGCCTAATATGCGTTATCAATTGTCCCCGCGTCGAATCAGCATGAAGCATCTGCTCCCCAGCACCGCCCTCGCTCTTTTCATCGGTATCGGTCTGTTGCCGGTGTCGGGCACCACATTCGCAGCCAACAGCTGGGACAAGTTACAGCCTGATCGCGACGAAGTGATCGCCAGTCTGAACGTCGTCGAGTTGCTCAAGCGTCACCACTACAGCAAGCCGCCGCTCGACGATGCGCGCTCGGTGATCATCTACGACAGCTACATCAAGCTGCTCGACCCGTCGCGCAGCTATTTCATGGCCAGCGACATCGCCGAATTCGACAAGTGGAAGACCCAGTTCGACGACTTCCTCAAGAGCGGCGACCTCAACGCCGGGTTCACCATCTACAAGCGCTATCTGGATCGCGTGAAGGCGCGTCTGGACTTCGCCCTTGCCGAGCTGAACAAAGGCGTCGACAAGATGGACTTCACCACCAAGGAAACCTTGCTGATCGATCGCAAGGACGCTCCGTGGCTCAAGTCCACCGCCGAACTCGATGACCTGTGGCGCAAACGCGTCAAGGACGAAGTGCTGCGGCAGAAGATCGCCGGCAAAGAGCCGAAGCAGATCCAGGAAACCCTGACCAAACGCTACAAGAATCAACTGGCGCGTCTGGACCAGACCCGCGCCGAAGACATCTTCCAGGCGTACATCAACACCTTCGCCATGTCTTACGATCCGCACACCAACTATCTGTCGCCGGATAACGCGGAGAACTTCGACATCAACATGAGCCTGTCCCTCGAGGGCATCGGCGCCGTGTTGCAGAGCGACAACGATCAGGTGAAAGTCGTGCGTCTGGTGCCGGCAGGCCCGGCCGACAAGACCAAGCAGGTTGCTCCGGCCGACAAGATCATCGGCGTTGCCCAGGGCAACAAAGAGATGGTCGACGTGGTCGGCTGGCGTCTGGACGAAGTGGTCAAGCTGATCCGTGGCCCGAAAGGCACCGTGGTGCGTCTGGAAGTCATCCCGGCCAGCAATGCGCCGAACGATCAGACCAGCAAGATCGTGCCGATTACCCGCGAAGCGGTGAAGCTCGAAGACCAGGCCGTGAAGAAATCCGTGCTGAACCTGAAACAGGACGGCAAGGACTACAAGCTCGGCGTGATCGAGATTCCGGCGTTTTACCTCGACTTCAAGGCCTTCCGTGCTGGCGATCCGGACTACAAGAGCACCACTCGCGACGTCAAGAAACTGCTGACCGAGCTGCAGAAAGAGAAAGTCGACGGCGTGGTCATCGACCTGCGCAACAACGGCGGCGGTTCCCTGCAGGAAGCCACCGAGCTGACCAGCCTGTTCATCGACAAGGGCCCAACCGTGCTCGTGCGTAACGCCGATGGCCGGGTCGATGTACTTGAAGATGAAAACCCGGGCGCGTTCTACAAAGGCCCGATGGCGCTGCTGGTCAACCGCCTGTCCGCCTCGGCTTCGGAGATCTTCGCCGGCGCCATGCAGGACTACCACCGTGCGCTGATCATCGGTGGCCAGACCTTCGGCAAAGGCACCGTGCAGACCATTCAGCCGCTGAACCATGGCGAACTGAAACTGACTCTGGCCAAGTTCTACCGGGTTTCCGGTCAGAGCACCCAGCATCAGGGCGTACTGCCGGACATCGATTACCCGTCGATCATCGACACCAAGGAAATCGGCGAAAGCGCCCTGCCGGAAGCCATGCCGTGGGACACCATCCGTGCGGCGATCAAACCGGCGAGCGATCCGTTCAAGCCGTACCTGGCCCAGCTGAAATCCGAGCATGACACCCGTTCCGCCAAGGACGCGGAGTTCGTGTTCATCCGCGACAAGCTGGCCCTGGCGCAGAAGCTGCTGGAAGAGAAAACCGTCAGCCTCAATGAAGCCGAACGCCGTGCCCAGCACGCCGACATCGACGCCAAGCAACTGGCGATGGAGAACATCCGTCGCAAGGCCAAAGGCGAAGAACCGCTCAAAGAGCTGAAAAAAGAAGACGACGACGCCCTGGCAGCCGCCGAGCCGGACAAGGTCAAACCGGAAGACGACGCCTACCTGAGCGAGACCGGGCGCGTACTGCTGGATTACCTGAAGCTGAGCAATCAGGTCGCAAAGAAGTAAGGTGATGGCAATTTAATGCTGACGATCCCCGGATCGTCATCAAACAGTCATCATTCTGTCGTGCAATAAAGGACTGGGAGCGGTTCTCTTCATCGAGAACGCTCCCAGTCCTTTTTTTATCGCCAGAGATTGCCATGACCACGACCGAACAGCTGAGTGCCTTGAGCTCGATCCTGACTCAAAGCGGATTACACAGCCTGTTCCAGCCGATCATTTGCCTCTCCGAACGGCGCATCCTCGGCTACGAAGCCCTGACCCGCGGCCCGTCCAACAGCCCGCTGCACTCCCCCATCGCCCTGTTCGCCGTGGCCCGTCAGGCCGGACGCTTGAGCGAACTGGAAATCGCCTGCCGCCAAAGCGCCTGTCGCCGTTTCAACGAACAGCAGTTGCCGGGCAAGCTGTTTCTCAACGTCTCTCCCGAATCCTTGCTTGAAGCCGCGCACCAGCCGGGGCGCACGCTGCAGCTGCTTCAGGATTTCGGCATTCCACCGAGTCAGGTGGTGATCGAACTCACCGAGCAGACGCCAATCGATGATTTCCAGTTGCTGCAAACCGCACTGCATCACTATCGGGCGATGGGGTTTTCGATCGCCCTCGATGATCTTGGGGCCGGTTATTCGAGCCTGCGCCTGTGGTCGGAACTGCGGCCGGACTACGTGAAGATTGACCGGCACTTTATCGACGGCATCCATCAGGATGCGTTGAAACGAGAGTTCGTTGGATCGATCCTGCAAATCGCCAAGGCCTCGCGAGCTCAAGTGATTGCCGAAGGCATCGAGTTGCCGGAAGAGCTGGCAGTGCTGACCGAGATGGGTGTGGATCTGGTGCAGGGCTATCTGCTCGGCCGCCCTCAGGAACACCCGCCGCGCGATGCTCGCGCCTTGATGCCCAAGCACGACAGCAGCGCCGTGGCGCTGAACGATGAAGGCAGCGACCTCAGTGCCCTGCTCAACGATCAACCGGCCGTGAATCGCGACACGCCGACCGCCACCGTACTGGAAGCCTTCCGCCGTCAGGCCAACCTCAACTCGCTGGCGGTGCTCGACGAACAGGGTCAGCCGTGCGGCATCGTTCATCGTCACTCGTTATCCGATGCGCTGCTCAAACCGTTCGCCACCGACCTGTTCGCCCGCAAACCGATCAGCCGCCTGATGAACGACGACTTCCTCGCCGTGGAAATGAGCCAGTCGCTGCAACAGGTCAGCCGCCTGATCACCAGCCGCGCCCGGCAACGCATCGAAGAAGACTTCATCATCACCCTCAACGGCGGTTACCTGGGCCTGGGCCGGGTGATTGACGTGCTGAAGCTGATTACCGAACTGAAGATCCAGCAGGCGCGCTATGCCAATCCGCTGACCTTGTTGCCGGGGAATGTGCCGATTCAGCAATGTTTGACGAGGTTGCTGCAACAGGGGCGCGAGTCGGTTATCTGCTATGTCGACATCGACAGCTTCAAACCCTTTAACGATATCTATGGGTATGGACGTGGGGATGAAGTGCTGCTGTGTCTGGCGCAATGCCTCAACGAACGCGTCGACCCGTCCCGCGATTTCGTCGGGCATATCGGAGGGGATGATTTCCTGTTGGTGCTCGGCCCGGAGGATTGGCGCAAACGGCTGAATCAATTGCTTGAGGATTTCCAGAGTCAATGCCGACGCTTCTACCGCCCCGAACATCTTGAAGCTGGGTGTTTTGTTGCGCCGAACCGCCAGGGTATTCGTCAGGAGTTTCCGTTGTTGTCACTGTCCATTGGCGTGGTGCATCTGCATCCTGAAGCGTGTGCGCAGCTGGATGCGAGTCAGTTGGCGGAAATGGCATCGCAGGCGAAGCATCATGCGAAGAATGTTCCGGGGTATAGCGTGCATTTGATTGATAGCCTTTCCCTGTCTAACCTCCATCAATTAAAGACAATCGAGCAGTTCTGACCTCTTCAAATGCACGAAACGGCTAAACCAATAAAACTCACCATTGATCTTGATCTTCAAGGTTCGCTCGAAGTAAATCTTCCCTCCACGACTTAGTAACTATTTCATATATATGTTCAAAAAAACCACGAGGATCTATTATTTCCGTTTTGTCCCATGCAAGCACTCTCGGATTATCAAAGTCGCTCTGAAACTCTCCCGAAAAATCAAAACCAGCATCCTGCAAATGGCTTTCAAGGATTTTATAAATCAAAAACCTATGGCGATAGGTTAGATAATCAAATTCAGGAACAATAAAATTCTTAATTATTTCTTGTTGATCCTCATACTTATTAGGGTCATAAACCCACAATGCCTTACCAAGCGTCTCTTCCCGATCATAAATCGATATCCCACTCAACAAGTGAGAGAGCCGGGGTTCATATGGAAATTCCGTAAATGGTTGCATCAACATAACTTCACCTATCTTGGAAAGCCAGTAAATGGCCGTGTAATATCTCGTTTATCAAATTTCACTTCCGCCCCATCCAAGCTATCTATATAACGAGGATTGCTTAGATCTCTTTCATTAGGTTTATAGCCACGACCTGCTCCTGGCAGTTTCATCCTAACAATAGGATTTTGGTCAGCATCATACCCTGTAGGCTCAGGAACTTTTTTATGCATCCTGGATAAAGCAAAATGCAACGCTCGAAACTGCATCATCCAACTACGGAATTGAGAACTCGGCCCCACCATCCCTCTAACGCCTTTTTTTGTTGGATGTGAGCCGTCTATTGACCTCTGCTTTAAAGCTGCATCGTCAATTTCTGGCCCATGTTTTTCTACAGAGTGCATTCTGTATTGTCTGTTCCAAGCTAATACCTGACGTTTAGCTTCAGCTTCATTTTTTGGCCCATCTTTACCAACCGCCGGAACGATAGGCAACCCTTGATTTACGTTAGGTTTGTTAGCCTGAATTGGTACTGAGCACTTCTGGATCTTATTGTTTTTGGGCGGCGGACAGTTGGACGTCAACCCCAGCGGATCCACCCACCCCGTCGGATTCGGCACGTACTGATACTGATTGAGTCCCCCGGCCAACTTCACCGGATCCGGCGTCAGGTACCGTCCCACGTCCGGGTCGTAGTACCGGTGCCGGTTGTAATGCAGCCCGCTTTCGTCATCGAAATATTGCCCCTGAAACCGCAGCGGCTGGTTCAGGTAGTCCTCGGTCGCGAGCTCCAGCGAGGTGACCTTGCCGTAGGCGCTGTATTTGGCTGACCAGACGATCTCGCCGCTGTAGTCGGTCAGTTCCTGCGGGGTGCCGAGGTGGTCGAGTTGGTAGTAGAACGGGCAGGCGCGTTTCGGGCCTTTGCCGTCGAGCATCGCCAAGGGGCGGAAGGTGCCGGGTTCGTAGATGAAGCTGCGGTGCTGGGTCGGGCTGCTTTCGGCGATCAGGTGGTCGCCTTGCCAGAAGAACTCGGTGGTCTGGCCGTTGACGGTTTTGCGGATGCGCCGGCCGAAGGCGTCGTATTGGTAGGTCGCGCTGGTGCCGTCGGGACGGGTGAGGCCGATCAGGCGGTGCTGGCTGTCGTAGCGGTAGTCGGTGACCAGTGTTTGCGCACGGCCGCGGCGTTCGCGGATCAGGTTGCCGAAGGCGTCGTAGTCGTAGTGCCGGTCGCCCTGTATTTGCAGGCGATTGCCTTTGATCTGTGTCGGGCCGGGGCGGTCCTGCATCAGCAGGTTGCCGGCCGGGTCGTGGGCGAAGTTTTCCGGCAGGTCGTCGCGGGTGTGGCGTACGCGGATCAGCCGGTCGAGGGCGTCGTACTGGTAGCTGCGCTGGCCGTGGCGGGTGTCGGCGATGTGTTCGAGATTGCCGTTGGCGCTGTAGGCAAAGTCGCGACGGTACAGCGCACTGCGTTGATGGCCTACGGCGTGGGCGCGTAAGCGGCCCTGTTCATCGTAGGCATATTCGCTGCGCAGCAGGCCTTGCTGGCGCTGCTGTTCGCGGCCGTTCTGGTAGACGTGACGGGTGAGCAAGGCGCCGTTGAGGTCGATCGCGGTCAGCGCCCCGCCCTTGGCGTAGTGGTAGTCGAGCTTGCTGTTGTCCGGCAGGCGCATCCGGCTGAGCTGGCCGCAGGCGTCGTAGGTGTAACGCAGGGTGCCCCAGCCCTGATGCTCGCGCACCAGCCGGTCCTGCAGGTCGTATTCGAAAGCCAGCGGGTGATCCTGGCCGTCATCCACGCCGACCAAACGGCCTAAACGGTCATACCGGTAGCTGACCTCGACCCCGTCCGGCAGGGTCTTGAGCAGCAATCGCCCAGCAGCATCACGTTGATAGCCGGTGACCAGCGTCGAGCCGTCATCGCCGAACTCGGTCTTTTCCAGCAGGTGGCCATTCCGGTCGTAGGCGTAGGCGGTACGCCGGCCATCGAAGCCGGTTTCCTGTCGGATCAGTCCGGTCGGCGTGTAGTCCAGCCGGTACTTTTCGCCAGATTCGTTCTCGATTTCCGTCAGCAGCAGTTGCGCATGGTCGTAGCGGTATTGCAGTCGCGTGCCGTCGGGGTTGATCCGCCGGCTGACCAGGTGCAGGTCGTCGTCATATTCGTAGCGGGTGATACGCCCCAGTTCATCGCGCTCGGCGGTGATCTGGCCGTAGGCGCTGTAACTGAAAGCCCGTGTGGCCCCGGTAGGCAGCGTTGTTTGGATCAGCCGGCCAACGGCGTCCCAGGCATGGCGAGTGACCGCTCCGTGTTCGTCCTGCGCAGTAATCCGCCGCCCCAACGCGTCGTAGGAAAACTTGCGAACCCCACCGTCCGGCAGACTTTCCTCGACCAACTGACCCAGGTCGTTCCACACAAACACGTGCCGGCCGCTGTCCGGATAACGGATCGACAGCAACCGCCCCTGTGCATCGCGGTGGTAGTGGGTGACATGGCCGTCCGGATCGACCGCCTCGGTGATGTCCCCTTGGGCATTACGCCGGTACGTCCACACGGCATCGCCACGTGAGCGGCTGTGCAGGAAACCGTTGCGGTACTCGTAGGACGTCGGCGCATCGTCCGGCGGAATCAGCGCGATCAGCCGTCCGGCATCGTCGTAGCGGTATTCGGTGACCGCCCCCAGCGCATCCTGCTCGGCGACCAACCGACCTTGCGCGTCATAGGCCTTGAGCT